>CAYMSZ010000193.1:0-3269 GCA_964393285.1 uncultured Lachnospiraceae bacterium
GTAAATACCCAGGAGGCCAAGACAGTGGAGCTTGCCACAAAATATGTGGAACCCCTGCAGCTGGCAGTCATGACCAGGGATACCTATCGGGTCAAAGAAGAGGCAGAGCTGTCTGCCAGCAAGCCCAATATAGCAGATATTTTATGGAAACAGTTGGAGCTGCGCGGAATAGAGTGCAGACCTTTGGATGGAAAATTGAGCATTCATGGTGAGATGGAGCTGTTCTGCATCTATCGGGGGGAGGAGGATCATATTCCTCTGCAATGGTTAGAGCGCAGTATACCCTTTTCCGGTGCCATTGAAATTCCGGAATGCCGGGACGAAATGATACCGGATATTCACATCCGCATGACAGATACCCTGGTGGAGAGCAAAGAGGATTACGACGGCGAAAAACGCATGCTGGCAGTAGAAGGGATTCTGGAGCTGGAGATCTGTATGTATGAGGAAACCGGCATAGACATGATACAGGATATGTATTGCCCCGGTTCGGATCTGGAACTGGAAGAAGAGCAGGTTATGCTTCCCAGTCTGATTGTACATAATGCGTCAAAATACAAGCTGACGGATAAATTGACACTGAATCCGGAAGAAAAGATTTTGCAGATTTGCCATACAGAGGGGGAAATCTTTATTGAGCAGGCAGAACCTGTGGAGGGCGGCCTGCAGGTAGAGGGAACGCTGGCAGTGTCGGTTCTGTTTGTAGCAGCCGATGACAATTCGCCCCTGCGTAGTATCCGAGGAAATCTGCCGTTCCATTATGTGGTGGAGGCAGAAAATATGGATCCTGCTGCTCTCTATACGGTAGAACCCAGGCTGGAACAGCTGAATGCCATGGCCCTTGGCAGTGGAGAGGTGGAAATCAAGGCGGTACTGGTATTGGATTGCCTTATGACCAGAGAACAGGCTGTCACCAATATCCGCCAGGCAGTCCAGGTACCTTTTGATCCGGAAAAAATTGCCGGGATGCCGGGGATTGTGGGTTATGTGGTGCAGGAAGGGGATACTCTGTGGAAAATTGCTAAAAAATTCTATGTCTCTGTGGACAGCATCCGCAGGTGGAATGAGATAGGAGAAGAAGTCTCAATGGGGGATAGGCTGATACTGGTAAAACAGGTAACAAAGTAAAATGCAAATTCGGTACAAAAAACCGGCTGGCGGCATATTGTAAGGTATAGAACCTGCAAAATCCGCAGCCGGTTTTCTTTTACCGAAGTGATTTCAAAACGATGATTTTCGCAACATACAGGCATTTCCCGGCTGCTTTATCATAGATGGCGTGGAACCGTGTAGAAAGGTCATCCACGCTGTACATATCCGTTCTATGGCCTCTTTAGGACTCTTCCGGCAGCGCAAGCAGCAGACCGCAGGTAGGCTGATCAATCTTGATAGGTGCTGCATTCATGATAATAAGTCCCCGTTCATAATCCAAAGCAAAGAAAGTCAGTGTGCATTCCTCATAATTGATGCTGCAAATGTGCTGCTCGTTAGGAAACAGCATAAAATCCTTGGGATAGCGTCCGCTGACCGGCAGAGAAAAACGGTAGGTCAAAAGACCGGACTCAGGATCCCGATCAAACATGCCGATACAGTTATCCCCGGCACTGGTATACAAAACATGTTTCTCATCAGAGGTAAAGGCCAGATGAACAGCCTTTGTCATGGAACTGCTGGCAGAACGCTTGCCTACAGTGGGAAGAGTCTGCAACAGATCAAACTGCAGCTGTCTGCTCCATTCCGTAATCTTGTAAAGAGAAATCGTGTTAGCCATCTGGGAAATCACATAGAGATACTGACCATCCTTACTAAAGAGAATCTGATGGGGAGCCGACTGCACCGGACAGTGAAGAATATAGGCTACCGTCAGTTTCCCACTGTTATGGTCAAAGCGGAAAACCTTAATATGATCCAGACCCAAATCTACAGAGTACAGATATTTGCCGTCAGGAGTAAATTTTACGCAGCTGATATGAGGCTGAGAATCCCGCTCTGCAATGCTTCCCATGCCCTGGTCAAACATGGCATCCGTGATCTGGCCTACACTGCCATCCTCATTCAACCGCATGACAGTAGTCTTCCCGTCATGATAACCGGCTACGGCGATAAACTTTCCGGAAGGGTCAATGTCCAGATAATGACCGCGCATACCGCCGATAGGAGATATGCCAATGGGGGTGAGACTTCCGTCAGCCTCGATACGAAAACTGGCAATCCCCTCATCTGCAATGGAATACAGATAGTTCTGATTCGGGGAAATAACCATGTGGGAGGAATTGTGAACCTCCATTTCTCCGCGCTTTTTCATGGATGCCGTCTCAGTATCTACATCCAGAATCGTAATTCCTTTACTTTTTCCTATATACGTGTAAGAACCGACATAAGCTACATATTTGCTCACGAAAAGCCTCCTTCTTATGGGAAATCCATAAAAAATTTCCCTATGCACGATAGGATATGACAAAAGGGTTTTACCCCGGTCATGTCAACGGATTGCTTCCTTATTATGATACCATAGACAGAGAAAAAAGTTAAGGTGATTCTTGTAAAAAAGATTGACACCACTTAGAAATTCGTTATAATTTATCTAACAATGGGGTAATACGGGAAGCCGCATATGGAATAACGGTATGCGGCCAGCGGGAATTCCATTACGTATCTGGGCAGGCAGTCATCCTGCAGACACGTAGAGGCACGGTACCCCCGTGCGCCATACACTTTTTTTAAAGGTGCTCCGTAATCAGTCGGAGCACGCAGAAGACGCAATCATGCGCACTCTGCGCCTGAGCTCTCACGAAGCTCTGACTTTATTTAGAGGTAAGGAGGAATTGCCATGGAGCGGACTTTGATCAACCTGGTAGACATTTCTAAAAAGTTCGAAGATACCGTAGTGTTAGACGAGCTGAATCTTACGGTACATGAAAACGAATTTGTAACACTTTTAGGCCCCAGTGGATGTGGTAAGACTACCACACTACGCATCATCGGCGGGTTCATCCAACCTACCAGCGGCAAAGTGATCTTTGACGGTAAAGATATCACCAAGCTGCCGCCCAATAAGCGTGAATTAAACACCGTATTCCAGAAATACGCCTTATTCACACACATGAGCATCGCCGAAAATATAGCCTTCGGACTGAAGATTAAGGGCAAGTCCAAGGCTTACATCAATGATAAAATCAAGTATGCGCTGAAGCTGGTAAACCTGGACGGCTATGAGAATCGTTCTGTAGATTCCCTGAGCGGCGGTCAGCAGCAGCGTATCGCTATCG
>CAYMSZ010000194.1:0-3266 GCA_964393285.1 uncultured Lachnospiraceae bacterium
TATTTTTTGTCAAATTACAACTGTTCCCATTTTCACTTTTTGAAAAAATTATGAGACAGACTCCTATTCAAATGAATCGACCCTTACTCGCAGATCAGTGTCCGTCCCTCTTTTCTGGGTTTTGCCGCCGGATATTCTCCGTCGCAATACCCCAGAAGGACGAAGCAGCGGGCCACATATCCCTGAGGAATGTTCCACTGTTCCATGAGCTGTTTGCCAAACTCGGTGTCAAAGGTATTTTCTGCTCTGGCTACGATGCAGGAAGAAATGCCTAATTCTGCGGCAGCAAGCACCATGTTTTCTGCCACGCAGAAGGCATCCGGAATGCTGTAGAGAAACTTCTCCCGGGCGAATACAACGCAGACGGTAGGAGCCCCGTAAAATCCGCTTTTGATAGAGGGGTCGTCAATGATGCTGGGTTGATCCGCAGAGACATAAGATCCTGCCAGGTGACTTCGATCCATGCTGCCTACATTGATCCGGCCAAGCTGTTCGCACAGCTGGCGATTCTGGATTCCTACGATGGCAGTGCGCTGACCGCCTCCGGCACTGGGAGCATAAGTTCCGGCTTCCAGAATGGTGGCTAAGTCCTCCTTTGCAATCTGCTTGTCCTGATATTTGCGGATCGAGCGACGGTGTTTCATCAGTTCCAATACTTCCATTCCTTTTTCCTCCTTCATTTTATCATTTTATCATTTTTCCAGGATCTCTCCGATATCTCCATCGATGCAGATGGACTGATCCTTTATCTCTCTGGGGCACACAGCATCTCCATAATTGATGCACACATATGTGGCTCTGGGATTCTGATAGGTCATCTGCCAGAAAGGATACTTGATGATGCCGGGGGTGTTGTACCCTACACCAAGTTCCAGATACAATATTTTTTGCGTTTTTCTGGTCCGTATAAAATGTTCATACCGTTCTGCTGCCTGATGCCACCCATCATCTTCCACAAATCTGCTATCGGAGCGCAGGTTCATGGTCATAGGTTTTCCGCACTTGGGACAGCGAGGTATCAGCTCTGTGGGAATAGACATTTTTGTTCTGGTGCCCTCCGGCAAGGTAAGCTCCCATTTCGCTGCATTTCCCACCGGCGATTCTTCTGCCCACATGGATTTCACCTCATACCCCTGAGCTTCCACCATCTGTCGCACCAGTGATTCATTGTCATAGGTTTGGTCATGGCAGGGTTCGCTACACTGAAACAGGCCATAGTCTCCCTGGGTATAGAAGAGGCGTTTTTTATCGAAGCCTGCTTTCTGGAAGCAGTGGTCTACATTCGTGGTAAGGACAAAATAATCCTTTCCCTCTACAAGAGAGCGTAATTTTTCATACACAGGTTTTGGCGGGTCCATGTAGCGATTCACATAGATATAGCGACTCCAGTAGGCCCAATTTTCCTCCTGGGTCTTATAGGGGTAAAAGCCTCCGGAATACATATCCCGAAACCCATATTTCTCTTTAAAATCTGTGAAGTATCGTTGGAAACGCTCTCCTGTATAAATAAAGCCTGCTGAGGTAGACAGACCGGCTCCGGCGCCGATGACAATGGCATCGGCAGTTTCCATCTGCTCTTTCCATTGTTCTATTTTCTTTTTTGTTTGTTCTGCTGTATTGTCTGCCGTCTGACGGCTTGCTCCTCGATAAAACACAAATTCACCTCGTTTGATTCTAGTCTTGTAAAGAAACCTCCTATGCGTTATAATTTGGACAGAGTTGTATTCATTTCAAAGAACGAAAACCATTCATACATCTCTGATCTTCTACCATCTATGGAGGTATTGATATGCTAACAAAGGAAGAACTGCCTGCTTGCCCCGTGGCTACCACTGTAGCTCTCATCGGCAGCAAGTGGAAATTACTGATCATCCGAAATCTTCGTATGCGCCCCTGGCGATTCAACGAATTAAAAAATAATCTGGAAGGCATCAGCCATAAAGTGCTGACGGAAAGTCTGCGCTCTATGGAAGCCGACGGCATCATTACCCGCACCGTATATCAGGAGGTGCCTCCCAGAGTGGAATACTCTCTCAGCGAGCTGGGAAAATCTATGGAACCTATTTTTGATGCCATGGAAACCTGGGGCATCGAATATAAGAAAAGCCTGTAAGCCTTACTTTTCTATTTCTTTCCAGCACTGGGGATCTTCTGCGTAGAAATCCCCATTTTTGCCGCTGGCTACGGCAGGGCAACCTCTGCACCAGGCTTTCAGCTCACATTTGGAGCATTTTTGGAAACGATCATATTGACGGTACTGTTCCATCTGGCACACCCATACCTCTGCCAGTCTGTCCTCAAACACATTGGCCACCTTACTGTTCTGGACACGACGGCAGGCGTAGACATCGCCGGTAGGCAGTATGGTCAGATGACAGTTCCCGCAATTGCAGCCGCCATAAATCATATCCGGATACGCATCCTCCGGGATACGGAAGGTGCCGGTTTCGTATTCATACAGAGTCCAAAGGTGATCCTTCTTATTAAAATATGTCTTACAACCTGCGGCCTCATATTCTTTAAATTTCTTATCACAGACAGCCAACAACCCCCGGTATTCCTGAGGCGTCATTCCTGTATCTTTTTCCTCACTGGTAGGGCAGTACCTGGCAAAAGCAAATACATTCACACCAGCCTCCACCACGGTATCGATAATATCCGGAATCTCCTTTATATTGGTGCCGGAAACTGTGGTCATCACCACGCTGCGAATCCCGGCCCGGTTGATGCAGCCAATCTTTTCTAAGGTGATATCAAAGCTGCCCGGCTTGCGAAACCAGTCATGGGTTTCCCGCATTCCATCCAGAGACACCTGGTATTTCTGACATCCGTACTCCTTTAGTCTGCTACAGACTTCATCTGTCAGATGAAAGGGATTCCCCAGGATGGTAAAGGGAATGTTATGCTCTTTCATAAGGCCCAACAGCTTCCAGAAATCCGGGTGAAGGATAGGGTCTCCTCCTGTAATATAAAAATAAGGCAGTCTTTGATAGGTCTCGCAGAAATCCAGGCAGTTATCAAAAGTAGCCTGCATCTGCTCCCAGTCCATGGCATCTAACTTTTTGCAGGTATTTTCCGAAAAGATGTAGCAATGTTTGCAGCGCTGGTCGCACTCATCTGTAATATGCCATTGAAAAGAAAAATATTGCTTCATAAATCCTATCCTCTCTTCCCTTCCTTTTTGGAAGCAGAAGTTTATTTTTGTTTTTTAAAAGATTCCCGACAGGAGGATTCCTGCCGGGAACTTTGCTGTGTATGCAGAAAAT
>CAYMSZ010000195.1:0-3248 GCA_964393285.1 uncultured Lachnospiraceae bacterium
GGCAGAAAAGTAGACTTTAAAAACACAGTTTTGATTATGACCTCCAATGCCGGCGCCCAGAACATTGTAGAACCCAGACATCTGGGATTTTCCTCTGTGACCAATGAGGAAGAAAACTACAAGAGAATGCAGTCCGGTGTGATGGACGAGGTAAAAAAGATTTTCAAGCCGGAGTTTTTAAACCGTATTGATGAGACCATTGTGTTCCATGCTTTGAATAAAGAGGACATGGGAAAGATCGTGGACATTATGTTACATTCTGTGTCCAAACGGATATTGGATCAGATGTCCATTACCCTTCAGGTAGAGGACGATGCCAAGCAGTTCCTCATTGATAAGGGATACGATCCCAAATACGGAGCAAGACCTTTGCGTCGGACCATCCAAAACGAGATTGAGGACAGTCTGGCAGAAGAAATCTTAGATGGAAAAATCACCCAGGGAGACCGGGTTACGGTTACTTGCAAGGATGGCAAGCTAAACTACAAGGTAACAGAGTGATTGGCAAAAGATGCAGTAGTAAAAAACAAGAAAGAACAAGAAAGAACAGGAGAGAAAGAACATGTCTGTAGTAGCTGAGTTGATTACAAAAGAAGCAGATGGAACCTTGAATTTTGGCAACTATGAGCTGACGGCAAAGGCGAAGGTAGATGGCTTTGAGGCAGCAGGAGATCTGTATAAGGTAAAGACCTATGCAGATATCACCAAGCTGGAGAAAAACGGTATGTTTCTCTATGAGTCTGTTCCCGGAACTGCCGTTCACCAGTTCTGTGAGGATGCAGATGGCGTAAGCTTCCTGGTAGAAGCAGCAGAGGACTGTGATGTGACACTGGGCCTGGAAGAGAACCAGGAATACACTGTGACAGTAGCAGGCAGAGATCTGGGGACCATGAAGACCAATATGGGAGGAAAGCTCTCTGTGAGTCTGGAAATGGAAGCCGGTGAGTCACAGAAGGTTACCATCAAAAAATAAAGCAGGGACGACCTATGGCAAAATCAAAATCAACCGCCTTTTTCTGTAAAGAATGTGGATATGAATCGGCAAAATGGCTGGGACAATGTCCCGCCTGCCATCAGTGGAACACCATGGTGGAAGCACCGTTAACATCCGGGACATCGGCTCGCACAGGAATCGGCGCCATTAGCAGCCGGAGGGATTCCTCCGGCCTTGCTTCGTTTCAACAAGCAAAACCTCAGACCCTGAAACAGATTCAAACAGATATGTCGGCCCGCATGCATACCGGCTTTACAGAGCTGGATCGTGTGTTGGGAGGCGGAATTGTAGCAGGCTCCCTGGTATTGGTAGGTGGAGATCCCGGCATCGGAAAGTCGACTTTGCTGCTGCAAATGTGCAAAAACCTGACAGAAGGGGCAAAGTCTGTGGAAAATTCCCCTGCATCTTCTCCTGACGAAAACAGCATAGAGGGGATAAAGGTTTTGTACATTTCAGGGGAGGAGTCTCTCCATCAGATCAAGCTTCGTGCCGACCGTATGGGAGACTTTTCGGATTCCCTGACTCTTTTATGTGAGACCAATCTGGATGTGATTCAGCCTGTGATCCAGGAGGCAAGGCCTCAGGTTGTCATTATTGACTCCATTCAGACGATTTTTCGGGAGACAGTAGAGGCAGCTCCCGGCAGCGTAAGTCAGGTGAGAGAGTCTACCATGTCCCTGCTTCAGCTGGCAAAAGGGTTGAATATTGCCATTTTTATTGTGGGTCATGTAACCAAGGAAGGAACGGTGGCAGGCCCCAGGACACTGGAGCATATGGTGGATACGGTCCTCTATTTTGAGGGAGATCGTCACGCCTCCTACCGGATTTTGCGGGGAGTGAAAAACCGTTTTGGCTCTACCAATGAGATTGGCGTATTTGAAATGTGCGGAGACGGTCTCCATCAGGTGGAAAATCCTTCCGAATATCTGATTAACGGTCGGCCGGAGAATGCTTCCGGTTCGGTAGTAACCTGCGCCATGGAGGGAACCAGACCCATTCTCTTAGAGATACAGGCTTTGGTCTGCCGGACCAATTTCGGTATGCCCAGACGGACAGCAGCAGGTACAGACTATAACCGTGTGAACCTGCTTATGGCAGTGCTGGAAAAGCGTCTGGGAATGCGCCTGGGAGAGTGTGATGCCTATGTGAATATTGCAGGAGGCATGAAGGTCAATGAACCGGCCCTGGACCTGGGAATTGTTATGGCCATTTTATCCAGCTATAAGGATCAGACCATTGATGATCACACCATTATTTTTGGTGAGGTCGGCCTCTCCGGAGAGGTGAGAGCGGTGAATATGGTAGATCAGAGAGTGGCGGAGGCAGAAAGATTGGGCTTTACGACCTGTATCCTGCCCAAAGTCAACCTTGCCGGCCTGCGCAAAAGCGGCGGCAGTATGCGCCTGCTGGGGGTTGCTACGGTATCCGAAGCCATCCGATTGATCTTGTGATAAAATTGTTTATAAATTTCAAACAATTTTAAGCAAATCTGTCTAAAAATACTTGACAGCTTTTGTGAGATATGATATAAATAACAAGCGGTTGCAAAACCGGGATAGGGGCATAGTTCAATGGCAGAACGGTGGTCTCCAAAACCATTAATGTGAGTTCGACTCTTACTGCCCCTGCTTTTGTAAAACATCCGAATTCAGCGATGAATTCGGATGTTTTGCTATATTCATGTCTGAGAGATTCAGGTTCAGACTTGGAGGGATATAACCGGAGGATAAAACATGCGAGTTGGCTTATTTACAGATACATACTATCCGGAAAAGAACGGGGTGGCAGTATCCACCTATCAGTTGAGAAAAGGACTGGAAGCCCTTGGGCATGAAGTATATGTATTTACCGTAGAGAATAAAGATGCAGAGCGGGACAGGGAAGAAGAAAAAAATGTCATCCGATTTAAGGCGGTAAACGCTGTGATCATAGAGGGTCAGAAGGTGGCCCTTCCCCTGTTGCATCATCAGATGAAGATTGTCCAGTCTCTGAATCTGGATGTGATTCATACCCAGACAGAGTTTACCCTGGGAATCCTGGGATGGCGGGCAGCCAAAAAATTTGGCATTCCCCATATTCATACCTATCACACAGTATATGAGGAATATACCCAGTATATCCACCTGCCTGGCGGCAACAGCAGCCAGATGAAGAATCTGATCCGCAGGCTCAGCGGCTGGTGGTGCAACCAGTTTGATCTGGTCATTGCCCCTACGAAGAAGACCCAGGATCTGCTGGAACATTACCGGGTTCA
>CAYMSZ010000196.1:0-3220 GCA_964393285.1 uncultured Lachnospiraceae bacterium
GTTTAGCCCAAGGAGGTATTAAAATGACTGTTTTAAAGGTTATCCTTACCGTATTATTTATTATCGTATGTATCGCAATCGTTGGCATTGTACTGGTTCAGGACGGCGAGTCCGGCGGTCTGACAGGCTCCATCAGTGGTAGCAGTGAGACTTTCTGGAGTAAGAATAAGGGTCGTTCCACAGAGGGCGCGATTCAGAAAGTGACCAGATACCTGATCATTGCATTCTTTGTATTGGCCTTGGTATTGAATCTGTCTGTATTCGCTTAAGTTTTGAACAAATGCAAGGGTTCATCGTTTTGCTAAAGATTGGTAAAACGATGAACCCTTTTTTCTTTCCATGGGTGCAGACAAAGGTGCCGGTACACAAGGTACGCCTTTTCTGCTTGTGTTTTTTTGAGGAGGCTTGTAGATGGAACAAAAACAATGGGACAGGCGACGAAAAATGATTCTGGATTTATTCGCCGATCCAAAGTATAAACCAATGAAATTAAAAGAGTTAGCCATTCTTCTGGACTTATCCAGAGAGGACAGGCTGGCATTAAAAGAGGTGTTGGATTCTCTTCTGGCAGAAGGGAAGATTAGCCTTTCTTCCCGTGGAAAGTATGCCGGAGCAGATACCTACGCCCTTACGGGTATCTTTCAGGGAACCCGCAGAGGCTTTGGCTTTGTAACACCCCAGGATGGAGGAGAGGAAATCTTTATCCCGGAGGAGTCTACCGCCGGTGCATTCCATCTGGATACGGTTCAGTATTTGAAATTAGGAGAGGCAAACGGAGATAAAAAGGCCTGGGGACGGATTGTAAAGGTGGTTTCCAGGGGAATGACTGAGGTGGTTGGCACATATGAGCGCTATAAAAGCCATGGCTTTGTGATTCCGGATAACCAGAAGCTGGCTTATGATGTCTTTATCCCTGCCGGAAAATCTCTGAATGCAGTGGATGGTCATAAGGTGGTGGTCAAATTAAAATCCTATGGAGACAAAGGCCACAATCCGGAAGGTGTGGTAACCCAGATTTTAGGCCATCGCAATGATCCCGGTGTAGATATTCAATCTGTACTGTTAGCTTATGGTATCCCTATGGAATTCCCGGAATCGGTGATGGAGCAGGTATCTCAGATTCCGGATCATGTGACAGAGCAGGAGCTGACAGGTCGTCTGGATCTCAGACAGCTGACTTGTGTTACCATCGATGGAGAGGATGCCAAGGATCTGGATGATGCCATTACCCTGACCAAAGAGCAGGGAGTGTATCATCTGGGAGTTCATATTGCTGACGTAAGTCACTATGTAACAGAGGGCTCCCCTTTGGATCAGGAGGCTTTGAATCGATCTACCAGTGTTTATCTGGTGGACCGGGTAGTACCTATGCTGCCTCATGCCTTGTCCAATGGAATCTGTTCTCTTCAGGCCGGAGAGGATCGCCTGACACTATCCTGTCTCATGGACATTGACGAGACAGGCCATCTGCTGTCCTACCGGGTGGCAGAGGCGGTGATTCATGTCACCAGAAGGATGAGCTATACAGAAGTATACGGCATTCTGGAAGCTTTCAAGGGAGCGGACAGCCAGGGCAGGTTACAGACCACTTGCCGGGAATTGGCGCATGATGAGTCGGATGCCCTTTTGCTGGAACAGCTGACTCCTTTCTTCCTTCAGATGGAGGAGCTGGCAACCATTCTCCGTCAGAAACGATATGACAGAGGAGCCATTGACTTTGATTTCCCGGAGAGCAAAATCGTACTGGATGCCAAGGGCCGCCCTGTGTCGGTAGAGCCTTATATCCGCAACGAGGCTCATCGAATCATTGAGGATTTCATGCTCATGGCCAATGAGACCATTGCAGAGGACTTCTATTGGCAGGAAACGCCTTTTCTCTATCGATCTCATGAGAAACCGGATAGTGAAAAGATGCTGCGCCTGACTACCTTTTTACGAAATTTCGGCCTGTATCTCAAGGGACGAAACGATGAAATCCGCCCGAAGGAGCTGCAAAAACTGTTAAATCAGGTGTCAGGCACCCCGGAGGAGACTCTGATCAGTCAGATGACTCTGCGGTCTTTGAAACAGGCCAAATATACGACAGAATGTCTGGGACATTTTGGCCTGGCAGCCAACTATTACTGTCATTTTACTTCCCCGATTCGTCGTTATCCGGATCTGCAGATCCACAGGATCATCAAAGAGCAGATAAAAGGGCAGATGGATACAGAACGCATGACGCATTATGAAGAAATTTTGCCGGAGGTAGCAGTGCAGACGTCTCGAAAGGAACGCCGGGCCGATGATGTGGAACGGGAGGTAGATAAGATCAAGAAAGTCCAGTATATGAAGAAGTTCCTGGGCTGTGATTTCTATGGCGTTGTATCCGGTGTCACCAGCTGGGGTATGTATGTGGAGCTGCCTAATACCGTAGAAGGCTGTGTACGCATGGCCGATTTGGTAGATGATTATTATGTTTACGATGAAGCCCACATGGAACTTCGGGGAGAAAAGAGAGGAAATTGCTACCGGTTAGGACAGGTCATTCATGTCCAGGTGGCTCGTGTGGATACGATGGCTCACACCATCGACTTCGTTCCCTGTATGAATGAGTAATGTGACAAGTTGACCGAAAACCCGCTTGTGTTATCCGGAAGCATCGTTTATAATCGTAGCGGAGTTGCAAAAGGGTTACAAAATATATTGTATAGAATGAGTTAGGTGACAAGAACCACATTTGTCCCTTGTCTCATATAATCGAGGAGGAGTGATACATGGCGAAGCAGGAAGGCATCAAGCTCATTGCAAATAATAAAAAAGCCTACTTCGATTATTTCATTGAAGCCACCTATGAGGCAGGCATCGAACTATTTGGCACAGAGGTAAAATCCATCCGTCAGGGAAAATGTTCTTTGAAGGAATCCTTCATTCGCATTGAGAAAAATGAAGTATGGGTCTACGGCATGAATATCAGTCCTTATGAGAAAGGCAATATCTTCAATAAAGATCCGCTGCGGGTTCGAAAGCTGCTGCTTCACAGTTATGAAATCAATAAGCTGAATGGTCAGATCGCAGAAAAAGGGTATACCCTGGTTCCCCTGCGTGTATATCTGAAAGACAGTCTGGTCAAAGTGGAGATCGGTCTGGCACGAGGTAAAAAGCTGTACGACAAACGGGATACCATTGCAAAGAAGGATCAGATGCGAGAGGCAGAGAAGGAATTTAAACACAAATTAAA
>CAYMSZ010000197.1:0-3207 GCA_964393285.1 uncultured Lachnospiraceae bacterium
TAAAACATCTGCAGTTCTTTTGCCAGCTGACGATCCTGTGAAATATCGTGGCAGTGAATATCGATTTGTGTGCGATACTCCCTGAGCAAATCCATTATGGTGTCATTAAGAGGACACTGATAAGAAAAATAATAAAAATCCAGTCTCATCCTGGTCTCTTCCTTTGTCTGTAATCTATGTGCGTGTTTCTGCCCGTTGGAGACACTTACGCATCCAGCACACGAATGATACTGGATATCTCTTTTACCGTGTCAAATTCCTTGATTTCATCCATAGCTTCCATGAAATCTGCCTCACATACCGTATCGGTAATCAATACCAGTTCGGCAAGCTTTACATCTGCTGTAGGTTTCTGCACCATCTGTTTGATGCTGACGCCATGTTCTCCCATTACGCTGGCGACCGTTCCCAACACGCCCGGCTTATCCTGAATTTGCATACGGAGGAAGTAATTCTGCATGGTTGCTGACATGGGTTTTACCGGAATCTGTCTGTAATATCGACAGGCAATTCTTCCATTACACTGATACTTGATATTTCTCATAATATCCAGCACATCCCCTACACAAGCACTTGCTGTGGGGAATCGCCCTGCTCCCCTGCCATAGAACATAATATCATCCACTGCATCCCCATGGATAAAAACGGCATTAAATACATCGTTGACAGAAGCAAGGGGATGATTTTTGGGAACCAACATAGGCTGTACGCTGGCTTCGATTCCTTCCGGCGTTTCCTTTGCAATGGCAAGAAGCTTGATCATACAGCCCATCTCTTTTCCGTAGCGAATATCTGCTGATGTGACTTTGGTGATTCCTTCTGTGTATACATCAGCAAATGTCACCTTGGAATGAAAGGCCAGGGATGCCAGAATGGCTATCTTGCGTCCGGCATCATAGGCTTCAATATCTGCTGTAGGATCTGCTTCTGCATATCCCAGTTCAGTTGCTTTGTCCAGGGCATCGGAAAATTCCATATCCTCTTCTGTCATCTTTGTGAGAATATAGTTGGTAGTGCCATTTACAATACCAATTACTCTGGAAATCTGATTTCCTGCCAGACATTGGTTCATCGGTCGGATAATAGGAATTCCTCCGGCTACAGAAGCCTCATAGAGCAGATCCTTTTTCATCTCACTGGCCAGCTGAAGCAATTCACTGCCGTAGGCTGCGATCAGATCCTTATTGGCTGTCACTACATTCTTTCCGGCTAAAAGCGCCGAGGTAATATAGGTACGAGCCGGTTCGATTCCCCCCATTACTTCCACTACAATGTCAATGCTTTCATCTTCTATAATATCTTCAATCCGATCTGTGAGCAGTTCCCCGGGGATTCCTTCTCTGGGCTTAGATGCATCCCTTACCAGGACTTTCACAACTTCCCCTCTCAGACCTGTTTGAGCCGGCAGATTTTCCCGTTGTCTCTCTAACAGCTGATATACCCCAGCTCCCACAGTACCATATCCAAGGATTCCAATGCCTACTGTCTGATGATCCCTCATAAATGTCCCCTCCTCACAGAATGTTAATTTTTGCTTTCCGGTACCGGTTCACTGGTCAAATCAATTCCCAGCTTACGGAATGTCTTGCTGTCCGCCACAGACAACAGCACTGAGGCATGAGCGGGACAGTTTTTCAGACGAGGCAACTGTTCCAGTGCCTTCATCGCCGTAGGATTGGTTGCTGCGCTGACTGACAAAGCAATCAGCACTTCATCGCTGTGCAAACGAGGGTTCCTGCTGCCCATATATGCTGTTTTCAAATGCTGGATTGGCTGAATGGCTTCCGGAGAAATCAAATGGACATCCTCATCCAGCCCGGCTAATTCCTTAATCGCATTCATCAACAATGCTGCACAGGCTCCCAGCAGTTCTCCCGTCTTGCCTGTAACAATTCTTCCATCCGGCAGTTCCATAGCTGCCGCAGGAACCTGGCGTTCCCTGGCCGTCTGAAACGCTGCAGACACCACCTTTCTGTCCTCAGTGGTGATCTTTGTATTTCGCATAAGAAGTTCTATTTTATACAGTTCGCCTGCCACATCCTTGCCTTCTGCCTGCTTCACCAATGTCTGATAGTACCGGCGCAGAATTTCCTGACAGGATGCTTCCCGGCAAACCTCATCATCCTGAATACAGAATCCGGCCATATTTACTCCCATATCCGTAGGAGACTTGTAAGGGCATTCCCCGTAGATTGCCTCAAATACAGAACGCAGTACCGGAAAAATCTCTACATCACGATTGTAGTTGACTGCTGTCTCTCCATAGGCTTCCAGGTGGAAAGGATCAATCATATTCACATCATTTAAATCTGCTGTAGCCGCTTCATAGGCCAGATTTACCGGATGGCTTAACGGCAGATTCCAGATGGGAAAGGTCTCAAATTTGGCATAACCGGCACGAATGCCCCGCTTATGCTCATGATACAGCTGAGAAAGGCAGGTAGCCATCTTGCCGCTGCCAGGACCGGGCGCCGTAATCACCACCAGAGGACGCGTGGTTTCAATGTAATCATTCTTACCGAAGCCCTCTTCGCTAATCACCAGTGGAATATTATTGGGATAATTTTCGATGACATAGTGGGTATATACAGAAATTCCCGCAGCCTTTAAACGCTCTCGGAATAAATCTGCGCTCTTCTGACCGGTATATTGGGTAATGACTACACTGCCCACATAAAGTCCCCGTTCTGTAAACACACTGCGCAGACGCAGCACATCCCGATCATAGGTAATATCCAAATCTCCACGGACTTTGTTCTTTTCAATGTCTCTTGCATTGATCACAATGACAATCTCTGCCTGATCTTTCAGCTGCATCAGCATATTCAGCTTGCTGTCAGGTGCAAAGCCGGGAAGCACGCGGGATGCATGGTAGTCGTCATACAATTTGCCGCCAAATTCCAGATACAGCTTGTCCCCGAATTGAGCAATTCTCTCCCGAATATGCTCGGACTGCATTTTTACATACTTGTCATTATCGAATCCAAATTTCAATGTTTTTTCCTCTTTTTCTTTTTTTAAATTAAAACAAAGAAAGAGCCTGAGAAGGGGGTTGGGACCCTCTCATAGGCTCTTCGTATTTTCTCATGTTTGAAACTATTTTTTTGAAGAGAATGAAAACGGAAGTGTTAATAAATATAGAGAGTTTCCTTATGGGGACAGTATAGCAGAAAAAAGGGAAAATGTCATTTATAATTTCGATATTTT
>CAYMSZ010000198.1:0-3192 GCA_964393285.1 uncultured Lachnospiraceae bacterium
ATCAGTACCAGAATACTCAATCCAAGCCTCTTATTTTTTCTCATAGTATGCTCCTTACCTGTTTACTTTGCCAAGCATATAAGAACCGTATGTTTTCATGACTCCAACGGATATTTCTCCATAAGCATCATTTTCAGTTCATGCCATGCCTCAAAAACTTCTTCAGAATCTGCAAACAGCTCATTTTCCGATACATTGGCATAGCAAGTATAGGATGTCCCCTCTACCGTCTTCTCTCCTATGGCTCTGGCTCCGTCATCCTTCTGTGCAAAAACAAATGGCGTTATCATCCCGTCATTCATGCGAATCACGATTTCTCCTCCTGCCGCAGGCTGTTCTCCTGTGGCAAAAACCAGATAATTTTCTCCCTGCTTCATAAAATTTACAAAGCCTCTTTCTATGGAATCCGGAACGCCACCCAAAGATAGGTACCATCTGGTGGAGGCCAGGTATCTGGTGGTACCCTCCAGGGAAGAATCCCCCTGACAGACCTGTTTGATCTGAACCAGCTGTCTGCCATATCCTTCCCTATATTCCAAGTCATCCACCGGTGTCACCCATAGAATCAGGGGACTCTCCGGCAGCTCCTCCTTGGCATCTTCCAAGGTAGAAAGGGCATAACTGCCCAGTTGTCCCACCATCAGATCCATCTCATATCCCGGTTGTGACTGGATATCCGTATAGGTACTGCGAGTATATATACCAAAAACGATTCCTACCATCAATATTCCCAATAACAGGATTCCTGTCTTATAGAGTTTCATCTTTCTTCTCCTTTGTCAGCACCCCTTTTTCTATGCGATAAATCTCATCGGAAAGCATATGGATATCCTCACTGTTGTGGCTTGCCAAAAACAGGATGGCTCCCCGTTCCTTTTCTTCCAGAATCGCTGTGCGAATCCGTTCCACCCCATCGGTATCCAGACCATTCGTAGGCTCATCCAAAAGAATCACCTTTGGTTTTTCCATAATCGCCTGTGCAATAGCCAGTCGCTGCTTCATCCCCAGAGAATACTTGCTGTATGTCCGTTTATCATCCGGGTCTAATCCCACCCGTCTCAGGGTCTCATCCACTTCTGTCTGCCCGATGACTTTTTTAAACGAAGCCAGATACAACAAATTTTCCCTTCCTGTCAATTCTCCGTACAAGCCGCAGTTCTCCAGTATAAGACCCATTTCCGGCAGAACATTAAAATCCCGATGCAGCACCTGTTCTCCCAGCCTGATGGTGCCGCTGTCAATCTGCATGAGTCCTGAGATGGCTCGAAACAGCATGGTCTTGCCAGAGCCGTTTCTTCCGATGATACCGTATACCCGGCCTCCCTGGGCTGTCAGACTGACATCTTTCAAAATCTGATTTCCTTTGATGGTCTTATTGACCCCCTCTACAATCAACTGATTCATATGTTTTCCCTCATTTTCCTTCTCCTGTGCTGCCCAGCAGATCTTTCCGCTGAACCACATACCCCAATATTCCTATTAGAATCCCATTGATTCCCGCAAATAGTAACAACGATGTCTCCACGCTTACCTGTATATAACCAGACAACACAGCATCCACCTGTGGGATAACTGACTTATGCCATGCCACGATCAGATGAGATAGCAGGCTCCAGGGAAGGAGTCGGCACATCTGTGACTCTGTTATGATTTCTTTCAAAACCATGAAATCAAGAGTCCCTATCCCCATGAGAAAGATTCCCTGAAGTCCATAGGAGATGACGAAACCCTTATCGCTTCCTCCACTAAGGATCGCTCCCAGATTGACCAGAAGGGTCCACAACAGTACCCACATGGCCTTCAGTAAAATCCAATATCCTGCCAGAATCAACCCTGCTGTATCTATCTCCACCTGGTAACGGAGAAAGCCCACCCCAACGGCGCCCCCGGTCTCCAGCACTGCAAACAGCAACGCCTGAAGGGACAGATTGAAGCATTCCTGCATCAGCCATTTTTTACGGTCTGTCACCCTGCTGAACACATAGATGCTGGCAGTACAATAGTGTCTGTAAATGGCAATCCCATGTATGAACATAAAGAGACAGCCGGGAATAAGGCGAATATAAATCTCCAGCAAATAGCCAAAATTTGTACCTGCAATCAGATATCCTATAGAACCGGATAATTGCAGAACCATCTCCGACAGAGTGGTTTGATTCGTATATGGATTGATAAACATGAGAGACAACACTGCCCCGCCGGCAATGCCTAACAGGGCAGATATCATATATTTTTTCATAGCGTTATAAACAGTCCGATCTGCTTTTTTTCAGGGTAAACAACACGATCAACAGGAGCATTGCTATCTCAAAACTCAGTAAGTAGATAAGCTTTCCTCCCGGGAAGAACAGAAGCAAATATTTGTACCAGGCTACCGGTATCTGTAATATCTTATTTGCAATCACCGTACCGTTCAAAATCAGAAATACCGGAAGCATCAGCAATATTTTGTATTTCACAGGAAAAATATAGTTAAATGCCACTGTGAATGCACCCATCAGACCAGATACAGTACCCAGAATCAAAATGATGGCCAAGGTATACAGGTACGGAGATATCTGATATAGCTCTACCAAAAAGTAGCTTTGCTCCATCTCCACATAATCCAAATCGAGACCGCTCCAGCCCACCAGGGACCGAATTGCTGTTGCAGGGTAGGTTATGCAGCTCAGTATTATTTCTATCAGAAACGGCACCACTGCTACCAGAAAAGTGCTGATAAATGCCCCCAGTACATTGCCCCACAAATATGCCTGATAGCCAGTTCTGGACACGATATATACGCTCTCCCCACTTTGGTTTTCCGTAAAATAGGAAAATCCGGCAGGAATCATCACCAATACGGGATACAAGTCGATAAAGAAATGTATATCGATCATATTACCTGTATCATAGTTAAGGAAAAGCATCTTCATAGGATGGACTAATCTCAGGACATCATATCCCTGGAATCCTATTGCATATCTGATGAAATGATACAATACCGCAGCCATCAAAAGGAAACCGATCATAACTGTGGCACGATTTTCCAAAATATGTACCAGACTCCTCTTCAAATATTTTCTTAACATACCCTCATTACCTTTCTCATGCCGTTACATTTAGTATCGTTTCGATTTTCACTCGTTCACAATCACAAAACCCTTTAGCACCTTAAATATAGTATAATATTTTATTTATATAATGTCAATT
>CAYMSZ010000199.1:0-3127 GCA_964393285.1 uncultured Lachnospiraceae bacterium
GTGCTTTCCTGGAGACGAAAAAAAGAGGAGAAAAAGTAGAAAAAACGGTATCAAAAGTTATTGACAGATTCCTCTGTCTGTGATATTCTCACATCTAATAAAGCAAAGGCGCTGTGGTATATCCATGGTGCCTCTTTTATTTTATTATTTCGCGCGAATGTAAAACTGTAGACAAAAGAATAAAATGATAATACAATACGGAGCAAAGGAGCCTATTCTCAGGATTTCCCTGCTTCGTATTTGTTATGTAAGGAGGGTAATCGATTATGACAGAAGCGGTTTTTGACGCTGTAAACAGCCAGGTTTTCAGTGTATGGTTCCTGATAGGGGCGGCTCTGGTGTTCTGGATGCAGGCAGGTTTTGCAATGGTGGAGACAGGTTTTACCCGCGCCAAAAATGCCGGTAATATCCTGATGAAGAATCTGATGGATTTTTGTATTGGCACTGTAGTATTTATTCTCATCGGATTTGGCCTGCTGTTGGGAGAGGATGTAGTTGGATTCATCGGGAAACCGGGCTTTGACATCTTTACAGACTACGGAAACTTTGATTGGTCTAATTTCGTGTTTAACCTGGTATTCTGTGCTACAACAGCGACTATCGTATCTGGTGCCATGGCAGAAAGAACAAAGTTTTTATCCTACTGTGTTTATTCAGCAGTGATATCAGCAGTGATTTATCCCATAGAGGCTCATTGGATTTGGGGAGGTGGCTGGCTGTCACAGCTGGGTTTTCATGATTTTGCAGGTTCTACCGCTATTCATATGGTAGGTGGTATTTCTGCACTGGTAGGGGCTGCACTTCTGGGTCCACGCATCGGAAAATTCGTAAAAGATAAAGATGGAAAAATCATAAAAGTAAATGCATTTCCCGGTCATAATCTGCCTTTGGGCTGCCTCGGTGTATTTATACTTTGGTTTGGTTGGTATGGATTTAACGGAGCTGCATGTACTACAATAGAACAGTTGGGATCAGTATTTACAACGACTACAGTTGCACCGGCTGTTGCTACAGTGGTGTGCATGATCTTTACATGGATCAAATATGGAAAACCGGATGTTTCCATGTGCTTGAATGCTTCTCTGGCCGGACTGGTTGCCATTACAGCTCCCTGTGATGTGACGGATGTAGCAGGAGCCATTGTTATTGGATCTGTGGCAGGTCTCTTAGTTGTATTTGGAGTATGGTTTCTGGATTACAAATTACATGTAGATGATCCGGTTGGCGCCATTGCAGTTCACTGCCTCAATGGTATTTGGGGCACTATTGCCGTAGGATTATTTGCTACTACTTCCGCTCCTGGAAATGATACAGTGGTGGGTCTTTTCTATGGTGGCGGATTCAGACAACTTGGCATACAGCTGTTAGGCTTTGCTTCTGTGGCTGCTTGGACCCTGGTTACGATTACCATCACATTTTTGGCGATCAGAGCTCTCATCGGACTTCGGGTCTCAGAGGAAGAAGAAATGGTAGGACTGGATTCCTGTGAGCATGGTCTGGCTTCGGCTTATTCCGGCTTTAGTATTATGGATATTTCCAACACCATGACCATGGAGGTCAATGAAAATACAGATCTTGGGACAGGGGATTATGAGGCCGCTTCTGATGTACAAAAGAATGCTGCTGTGAAAGTTGCCATGGCTCCTTCTGGTGAAACTGGCATTTATAAGGTTACCATCATTGCCAAATTGTCTCGCTATGATCATTTAAAGAAGGCAATGAATGACCTTGGCGTGACAGGTATGACCGTAACACAGGTTATGGGATGCGGTATCCAGAAGGGAGCAGGAGAGATGTATCGTGGTGTAGAGATGGATGCCACCTTGCTTCCTAAGGTACAGGTCGAGGTTGTAGTCAGCAAGATTCCTGTAGAAGCAGTCATTGAAGCAGCTAAGAAAGCTTTGTATACAGGTCATATTGGTGATGGCAAGATTTTTGTATACAGTGTGAATAAGGTAGTAAAGGTTCGAACGGGAGAAGAGGATTTTGCTGCTCTGCAAGATGTAGAGTAGATAAAACAAATTTATAATAAGGGGGAATTTATTATGAGTCAAATCATTATTCCTGAGGGATATCAGCCCAGGCTGAATCTCTATGATACCCAGCGTGCCATCGGTACGGTGAAACGCTTGTTTGCAGATACCTTGTGTGCCACATTGGATCTTCACCGGGTTTCGGCACCACTGTTTCTGGAAGCATCTACTGGTTTGAATGATGACTTAAACGGAGTAGAGAGAAAGGTATCCTTTGGCATTCGTGATACCGGGACAGAGGCAGAGGTGGTTCAGTCTCTGGCCAAGTGGAAGCGTCAGGCCCTGAAAGCCTATGATTTTCACAAGGGAAAGGGCTTGTACACCGATATGAACGCCATTCGCCGGGATGAAGAACTGGATAATCTGCATTCCATTTATGTAGACCAGTGGGACTGGGAAAAAGTCATTGGAGAAGAAGACAGAACCATAGAATATCTGCAGTCAGTAGTAAAAAGCATTGTAGCAGCGGTATGTGCCACAGAGATGAGTATGCATGCACTGTTTCCCAGACTGGCAGATATGCCGTTACATACCTCAGATGTAACCTTTATCACCACCCAGGAACTGTTGGATCTGTATCCGGACCTGACAGCCAAGGAGAGGGAAAATGCGTTCGTAAAAGAACATGGTACCACCTTCCTGATGAAGATCGGAGGGCCTCTGTCAGATGGCAAGCCTCACGATGGCAGAGCACCGGACTATGATGACTGGGAGTTGAATGGTGATATTCTATTCTGGAATGATACCATCCAACGCAGCTATGAGCTGAGCAGCATGGGAATCCGCGTTAGCCCGGAGAGCCTGGATCGCCAGCTCACCATGGCAGGCTGTGATGACAGGCGTACCCTTCCCTTCCACAGTGCATTGTTGCGAGGGGAGCTGCCCTATACCATTGGCGGCGGCATCGGTCAGAGCAGACTGTGTATGCTTTTGCTGGGCAGTGCTCATATCGGAGAGGTTCAGGCCAGCGTCTGGGACGAAGAAACCAGAGAAGCCTGCGCCGCAGCAGGAATTCCTTTGTTGTAAATATACAAATGATATTGGGGTCAAAAGGTATTTTGTGCAAACACAAAGCCTTTTGACCTTTTGACCCT
>CAYMSZ010000200.1:0-3120 GCA_964393285.1 uncultured Lachnospiraceae bacterium
ATCAAGCTGTATAACAACCAGGTATTCGTTGCAGATAACATTAAGGAAGTGATTCCCGAGTTCCTGATGCTGTTAAAGGGCGTAATTGACTGCCCTGACCTGCCTCTGAATGTATCCAGAAGCGCCCTTCAGAATGATGGCTTTGTAAAGAAGATTTCCGATTACATTACCAAGAAGGTAGCGGATAAGCTCACAGGTATGTATAAGACGGAAAAGGAATCTTACGAGAAATACTGGGAGGATATCAATCCCTTTATTAAGTATGGCTATATTCGGGAGGAAAAATTCCGCGAGAAGATTCAGGATTACATGATTTTTAAGGATCTGAACGGTAAGTATCTGACTTTGCCGGAGTGCATCGAGGATGCCAAGGAGAGCCATGAGAATGTAATCTATTATGTAACCGATGAAAAGGAGCAGGGACAGTATATCAATATGTTTAAGTCCCAGGGCACCAATGCCGTCATTCTGACGCAGAACATCGATACTCCTTTTATCCAGAATATAGAGCAGGCGAACCAGGATCTCCATTTCAAACGGATTGACGCCGATAGCGACAGCTACAAGGAGACCTTGACGGAGGAGGAGACAGAGGCCATGAAAGCCGATGCCGATGCCCTCAGCGAAGCATTCCGGAAGGCTCTGAACATGGAAGAGCTGGATGTGAAGACAGAAAAGCTAAAGGATGAAAGCACGGCAGCTATGATTACCCTGTCTGAGGAGAGCCGCAGAATGCAGGATATGTTTAAGATGTACGGCATGTCCGGTATGGATCTGTCCTCCTTTGGAACAGAAGGACAGACTCTGGTGCTGAACTATCAGCATCCTCTGGTAAAAGCTCTTCTGGCAGATCTGGATGGGGAGTTGACCCCTGTTCTGTGCCAGCAGCTGTATGACCTGGCGCTGTTGTCACATGGCTCCATGTCACCGGAGCGTATGACCGCATTCATCCAGAGAAGCAATGAACTGATGTTAAAACTGGCTTGAAAACCTGGTAGCCTATGGTATAATTAAAAAAGCAATGTCGTGAAAAGACCCTTGAATCAGAATGCCAGGGGTCTTTTTCCATGGCATAGACTGTTACCGGAAGGAATTTATGAGGGGATTTTTGTGGTACGGTTGTTGAGAGAAAAAAAGCAGGGAGTAAATGAGAATGGGAAACGATGAAAAAATTGAATTATTTGAACGAACGCCTATTGCCAATGCGGTGATGAAAATGGCGGTACCTACGGTGATCAGTTCACTGGTGATGGTATTATATAGCCTGGCAGACACCTATTTTGTAGGAATGCTGAATGACCCCATCCAGAATGCGGCAGTGACACTGGCATCCCCTATATTACTGGCTTTCAACGCCGTTAACAACCTTTTTGGCGTAGGCTCCTCCAGCATGATGAGCCGGGCACTGGGCGTAAAAGACTACAATACAGTAAGAAAAACCTCAGCCTTCGGCTTTTATTGCGCCTTGCTGTGCAGCCTTTTGCTTTCGCTGTTTTATACAATGTTCCGCGGCTCGATTTTGACAGGACTGGGGGCACAGTCTGATACGGTAGAGGCTACAGCAGCCTATCTGTTTTGGACTACCAGCTTAGGAGCGGCACCGTCGATTCTGAATGTGGTGATGGGACAGATGGTTCGTGCGGAAGGAGCAGCTCTTCATGCCAGCATCGGAACCATGAGCGGCTGTATTATGAATATGATTCTGGACCCCATCTTTATCATGCCCTGGGGACTGAACATGGGAGCAGCAGGAGCCGGCTGTGCAACATTTATCTCCAATTGCTTTGCCTGCCTGTACTTCTTTGTTTTGCTTTATGTAAAGAGAAAAAATACATATGTTTCCGTAAATCCGAAAAACATAGGCCTTCAAAAGAATATTATTCTGGGTGTATTTGCAGTAGGAATTCCGGCGGCCATCCAGAACCTGTTAAATGTAACAGGTATGACGATTTTGAATAATTATGCGTCTTCCTATGGTTCTGATGCCGTAGCAGCCATCGGAATTGCCCAGAAGATCAATATGGTGCCCTTCCAGATTGCCTTAGGCGGTTCGCAGGGAGTGATGCCTCTCATTAGTTACAACTATGCCAGCGGCAATATTCCACGGATGAAGAAAGCCCTGACATTTATATCAAAGATCATGTTGTCCTTCCTGACAGTGGTTATGGTAGGATTCTTTGTGGGTTCCAATGGATTGATTCGTCTGTTTATGAGTAATGATATGGTAGTAGCATATGGCAGCAGACTGTTAAAGGGCTTTTGTATTGCCCTGCCTTTTATTGCCATGGATTTCATTGCAATAGGTGTCTTCCAGGCCTGCGGTATGGGAAAACGGGCGCTGGTGTTTGCCATTTTGCGAAAGATTGTACTGGAAATTCCGGCAATCATTATCTGGAACAAGCTGGTTCCTTTCTATGGACTGTCCTATGCCCAGCCTACTGCTGAAATCGTCCTGGCAGTGGCAGCTGTGATATCCCTGGCTCAGATCTTCCGGGAACTGGAAAAGGGAGATGGCAGGACAAAGAAAGCGGCATATTAAGATTCCTCTTCAAAAGGAATCTGCCTGGACCGGAGATAACTTTTTACCATGGTATCCCAGGCATGATCCAGATCCTTGGACAGATCAAAGACCCGCAGGGAGGTACCGGTATAGGCATCCAGCTTTTGATTGGCATAGCGGATGTTGAGAAAAAGACCGTCGATCTGTTCCGGCAGATAGGGAAGACCGGTCTGCTTCAAAAATTTTTCCACATTATAGCCGGCCAGACGGAAGACGATCCGAAATTGCTTCGGAAGACGATTTCCTTTGATCAGCTGATAAATGAGGGGGCGGAGTTGCTTCCAGCTGACCCATTTGGGGTCAGGGAGGGACTCTGTCTCCTCTTTGCTATAATAATCCTCCGGAATCCTGCCATCCACCTGAAAAGAACAGATGGTAGAAAGGGTTACCTCTGACACCAGAAAAGAATCAAAATCCTCTCCGGCAAATAGTTTACTGGTTGTGAGACGAATATCTGGGAAATGGACGGCAATCATGGAAAATTCCTCCTAATTTGTAGTGAGATTTTTGATGCATATGATGAGACCATCGATTTTTTCGTGCTACGCACTCTCAAAAAG
>CAYMSZ010000201.1:0-3105 GCA_964393285.1 uncultured Lachnospiraceae bacterium
GTCTGCAACAGCATCTGACCAAAGGAAAGTTTAAAAAAACCTCTTTCATCCACCAGGTGAGGAACCTGCACAGCTGGTGTTACACTGGGACCCTCCACCAGGTTCAGGTGGACAGTAATGGACAGACGTCCCTGCTGTACATAGGGTCTGAGCAACTCTAAACTCTGGTCATAGAAACGGCTGTTAGCCAGGATGGCAACGCTTTGAAGCTGTCCCTGGTCACAGCAATCTAATATCTGACGGCAGGAATGGTCAGAAATGCCGTAATCATCGGAATGAAAAATAATCTTTGGTATCATAGATCTCCTATCTGCTGACATAATACCATAAGAAAATAGCATAGAAATGACAAAAAAACAAGAGAAATCCGTTATGAAAATCTGTATCAGAAAATCTGCATTTGTTACCAAAATATCTGGTATTTTATGAAAAAGACTGATACAATAGGTGTATTCAATTTGTAGAAATTGTTGTAGTGTGAGGTTGTACCATGAAGCATCAGGGAAGGGCAGAGGCAAAAGAAAGAGTGCAGCTGCTTCTTTTGCTTGTATCTTCGTGTATTGTTATATTTGGATATTTGATTTGGTCCGGTAATGTTTATATCTATCTGGATGTAGGTTCAGATACGATTCATTCTTTCTATCCCATCTATCGAATGGCAGCCCAGATGCTACGGAACCGTTCCTTCCATCAGTGGTCCTTCTCCATCGGAATGGGAGCCAGCATTTTTAACTATACCAGCGTGGTTATGGACCCCTTTGCCTGGCCGGTGATACTGGCTGGGGCGGTCTGGGGACCCCAGGTAATAAACGGTATGCTGGTGGCAATGCAGATCACTAAAATATTCATCAGTGGCTTACTTTGTTTCTATTTTCTTAAATTACATCACTTCACAGGATTTCCCCTTGTTATGGCATCTTATGGATATAGCTTCAATGGATTTTTGATAGTATGGGGGCAGCATTATTGGCTGGGGACAGCATGTGTATGGATCATGCTGGAACTCATAGGATTGGAAAAATCCGTCCGGAATCGAAAATTTATGGCGGGACTGGTGATCTCTACGGCAGGAATGCTCATGCAGAGTGTCTATGTAGGATATATGAGTCTGTTGGCAGGGGCGGTCTATGCGCTGTTTCGGATCTCAGCCTACAGGGAGAAAAAAGGTGTTCGGGAATGGTGGAGTTATGCCTGGCCGCCTGTTGCCAGTGTGTTATGCGGCTTCCTGATCTCTATGGTGACGTTTTTACCGACAGCCTACATCATCCTTCGGGTGTCCGGCAGAGTACCGGAAGAGGATGGTGTGATTCAGAATATATGGCATTGGTTAAAACAGCCCTTGCAATGGTCGGAAATTCGGGAGATATGCAATCGTTTTCTGTCCAGCAACATACATGGAACAGGTGATAATTATTCCATGAAATATGCAGATGCCGGTCGGGCAGAGGTCGTCCGATATATGCTCCAGAACTATTATGAAATTCCTCAGCTGTTTTTCTCTTGTCTGTTCCCTGTCCTGGCTGTCATATGGGCATGGGAGAGAATTTTCCTGGAGAGAGATAAGAAATGGCAGATAAGGAGGATTCTTTCTGTCTTCCTCGTAGGATTTTTGATCTTTGTACCTGTAGGCTCTATGGTGATGAACGGTTTTGCCTATCCGTTTGGCAGATATACCTTTGTACTGATGCCGTTCTTTTCCATAGTCATGGCCGATGGGCTGCAATTGATAATGGAAAAAAAGTATCTGGTAGCGTTGATGTGGGTGGTCAGTCTCTTGTTGATGGCAATCTGCTGGAAACGAAGCGAATATTATATGGGACAGGGAACCGGATATATCCTAAAGAGTGCTGCAGCAGGGATCCTGCTGTTTGCTTTGGCTATCACAGGATACCGGTATGGCAGACAGAACCGGTGGAAGGAAGTTCTGGTAGTTATATCCCTGGCAGTGATCTGGGGAAATGTGACAGCAGATAGTTTCGTCACCACCAATGAAAGAGGATTAGCGAGTAAGGATATTTCCTGGATGCAGGAAGATAGCATGACAGATGTAAAAGAGGCTCTCGCCTGGTTATCAGAGACAGATTCTTCTCTGTATCGGGTAGAAAAAAACTTTGTCTCTATATCCCTGGTCACAGACCCTGTGGCTTTGCAGTATTACGGAGTGACGGGATACAATACAATGGTCAGCAAGGGGATGCAGCAGTTTTATCGAAACCTGTGGCAAGATATACTGGCAGGAGTGGATCCATATCGACAATACTATATAGACGTGTGGAGAGAATGGCAGCAGTCTGCCTTGTGTGGAGTCAAATATCTGCTGTCAGAGGAGGGGCTGGAGGTACCGGAGCCTTATGAAGAACTTGCTCAATTTGGGAAGGTAATCGTCTATCGAAATCCCTATGTGGATACCATGGGATATGTATTTGCATCTCTTCCCGGGGAAGAAGAGATGCAGGAACTTTCATGGGGAGAATCTGCCTATCTGATTTTATATTATCTGAAACAGCAGGTAGGAACCGTTTCTTTGCAGGAAACAGACGGACAGATATCAGGACAGATCAAGGCAGAAACAGAAGGCTATGTGTATTTATCCATTCCGAAGGATGCAGGGTGGACCATCTGGCTGGATGATGAGAAAGTTGACCCGGAGACTGCTTTTTATGGATTTATGGCGATCCCTGTGACAGAGGGAACTCATACCATATGTATGAGCTATCGTGCGCCGGGATTATACCTGGGGATCGGTCTGTCCGGTGCAGGCTTGTTGCTATTTGGCATGGGGATGATAACAGAACATAAGAAAACCAGAAAAGGGAAAATTGTACAAAAGATAAACGAAAAATCGTATAAAATCAGGTAAGAATTTAATAAAACTGGACAAGAAGTGGCGGATGATGTAGAATAAAACAGCAGAATCACAAAAAGATATCCTTTGCGATATTACGAGAAGGACATAGGGAGATATGGGTGATATACAAACGCGAAAGATATATTTGGATATTTTAAGGATAATTGCGTGCTTTTGTGTGTTGGTAAATCATACAAATAATTTGATATTCTGGTGGCAGGCAACACCGTATTCTGAGACCTGGTTTGCTTCCATGT
>CAYMSZ010000202.1:0-3097 GCA_964393285.1 uncultured Lachnospiraceae bacterium
TACAAATAATTAATGTAGCGAGTTTTCCCAGTATTTGCAAGTCTTTTTTTGTATACATGAGACAAGGGGTACCCTTGCCTAAATCCTGCAAAGAGATTATAATAGCTCCAAATGAATGGAAATGGATACCAAAAGAATTTATGCGAAGCAAACGCAGAAGGAGCAGACATGAAGAAAAAGATTTTGACAGCAGTACTGGCCATATGCCTGGCCGCATCTCTGGCAGCCTGTGGAGGGAAGGAGAATGATCCGGAGACAACCGCTGCAGTGGCAGAGACAGAGGAAGAATCTGCAGAAACCAAAGAAATCTCAACAGAAATCACTACAGAAATCACTGCAGAGAATCAGGAAGAAGATCAGTTGTCAGAGACCACAGCTGTGACCATCCGGGTAGGTTCCCTTAGTGGCCCTACCTCTATGGGACTGGTGAAGCTGATGGAAGATGCAAAAAATGGCGAAACAGAGGTGGCGTATGACTTTACCATTGCAACAGCAGCAGATGAGATCACCACAGCTCTCATCCAGGGAGATTTAGATATTGCCCTGATTCCAGCCAATGTAGCCAGCGTATTGTACAATAAGACAGAGGGACAGGTCCTTGTGCTGGATATTAACACGTTAGGTGTTCTCTACATGTTGGAGAGCGGGGATGACATCCATTCCGTAGAAGACCTGGCAGGCCGCACCATCTATTTGCCTGGAAAGGGGACTACACCGGATTATGCCCTTCAGTATCTGTTGGCGCAACATGGTCTGACAGTAGACGATGTAGACCTGGAGTATAAATCAGAAGGAACAGAAGTGATTGCCGCACTGGCAGAAAATCCCGATGCAGTAGGTCTTTTACCTCAGCCTGCCGCTACCTCAGCCTGCATCCAGAACGAAAGCCTGCGGGTAGCACTGGATTTGACAGCAGAATGGGATGCCGTCAGTGCAGACAGCTCTCTGGTGACCGGCGTTACAGTCGTGAGAAAAGCTTTTTTGGAAGAAAATGAGGCAGCTGTCCGTTCCTTCCTGGCAGCCCATGAAGCTTCTGCCGCTTATACCAATGAGAACATAGAGGAAGCAGCAGAGCTGGTGGCAGACTTAGGCATTGTGCCCAAAGCAGCCATAGCAGCGAAGGCAATTCCCTATTGCAATATCACCTGCATAACAGGAGAAGAGATGAAAACGGCACTGTCCGGCTACCTTCAGGTACTGGAAGAGCAGAATCCCCAGTCCATCGGAGGAGTTCTGCCCGGTGATGATTTTTACTACGAAGGGAAATGAGAAAAACCATGAAACAGGTAGGTAAGAAAATCATAATTCTGGCAGGGTGGCTTCTGCTGTGGCAAATCGTAGCGGATGCCGTAGGACGACCTGTTTTTCTGGTAGGCCCCAGGGAGACATGGCTGGCCTGGATTGCCATGGTACAGACCGGTGCCTTCTGGCAGACCATTCTGGCTTCTACCGGGCGGATTGCAGCCGGTTTCTTCCTGGCCTTTGCAGCCGGTCTGGCAGTAGGGGGTCTTTCTTACCGATTTCCTTTGGTGGGGGATATCTTATCCCCCATTTTGGCGTTGATGAAATCCATTCCGGTGGCATCCTTTGTGATTCTGGCTCTCATCTGGGCAGGCTCCCGGCATCTGACCCTGGTGGTTTCCTTCTTTGTGGTATTTCCTATGATCGAAAAAAATACGCTGGCAGGACTTCAGTCAGCAGATCCGGAATTACTGGAGATGACCCGGGTGTTTCAGGTGAGCCCTGGAAGTACCCTTTGGCAGATTTACAGACCGGCTCTGGCCCCCTACCTGAGTAGCGCCTGTGAGCTGGCACTGGGCATGGCCTGGAAATCCGGAGTGGCAGCAGAAGTCATCGGCACGCCGGACTATTCCATCGGAGAGAAGCTGTACATGGCGAAAATTTATTTCAGCACAGATGAATTATTTGCCTGGACCATGACCATACTGATACTCAGTTTTCTTTTCGAAAAAGCGGTAATGGCTGTTTTGAGAAAAGGATTGGAGGTGCGGATATGACACCCTGGACCATAGAGGTAGATCAAATCAGCAAAGCATATGAGGGACAGACAGCCCTTTGCTCCTGCTCCATGACTTTGACAGGAGGCGGGATCTATTGCCTGATGGCACCCTCCGGGGCAGGCAAAACCACGCTGCTTCGGCTGTTAGCCGGATTAGAGAGACCGGATTCCGGTCAGATTCGCTTTGTGGAGCCTACAGGAAGACAGGCAAAGCCGGGGCAGCTTCCCTTGGCCTTTGTGTTTCAGGAAGACCGTCTCTGTCAGGAGCTGGGAGCAGAGAAAAATATTGCCCTGGTTCACCCCACTGTGTCAGGTCAGGCACTGCAGCAGGAAATCCTTCAGCTATTGCCGGAAGAAGCATTGAAAAAGCCGGTTCGGGAGTACAGTGGTGGCATGCGCCGCCGGGTAGCTTTGCTGCGGGCTATGTTAAGCCCCGGGGAAATCATCCTTCTGGACGAACCCTTTACGGGACTGGATGAGGAAAGCAGACAGGCAGCCTATGCCTATGTGTTGAAACGCAGAGAAGGGAGAACCCTGGTTTTTACCACCCATCATGAGGAAGAAGCAGCAGGACTGGGAGCAGAAATGTGTGCACTTACCCATTATAAGAGACAGAAAGAAGAATGCGGATATGATAACAGAACTTTTGAGCAATAAGATATTGGTCTGTGGCTGTGTTGCCTGGTTTTTCGCCCAGGTGTTGAAAACTCTGATTTATGCCGGAGTCAATCGTAGATTTGACTGGAGCCGTCTCATAGGAGATGGGGGTATGCCCAGCGGTCACTCTGCTACTGTGGCTGCCATGGCCACCCGCAGCGGGATGATTTACGGACTGGGTTCTTTTGAATTTGCCGTAACGGTGATGCTGGCCATTATCGTAATGCACGATGCCATGGGAGTGCGTCTGGAGACAGGCAAGCAGGCCAAGGCCATCAATGAGATGATGGAACTTCTGAAAACACTGGGTCAGGACATTACCAACGAAGAAAAATTGAAGGAATTTGTAGGACATACTCCTTCCCAGGTAGTGGCAGGAGCAATCCTGGGAATTGTGATTGCACTGTTGCTGCCGTAAAT
>CAYMSZ010000203.1:0-3096 GCA_964393285.1 uncultured Lachnospiraceae bacterium
TGGATATAATAAGGGATACAGATGAGAAAATAATTTGCCGAAAGGAAAACAGGAAATGAATTTGGAAGAATTGCGGAACCAATCCCAGGCGGATTTTACACAAATGATAGAAGACAGACGGTATCTTCACACCCATCCGGGAACCGGATTTGAGATAGAAGATACGGTGGAATATGTGAAAAAGACTCTGGAAAAGATGGGATATGAACCGAAATCCTGTGGAAAAGCAGGACTGGTGGCGTTAGCTGGCGGCAAAAGACCGGGTAAAGTGTTTTTATTGCGGGCAGATATGGATGCCCTTCCTATGAAAGAGGAGGCAGAAGTTTCCTGCCCTTCTCAAAACGGCAGAATGCACGCCTGTGGTCACGATATGCACACCACCATGCTGCTGGAGGCAGCCAGACTGTTAAAAGCCCATGAGGATGAGATTCAGGGAACCGTAAAACTGATGTTTCAGCCTGCGGAGGAGATATTTGAAGGCTCTCATGACATGATAAAGGCAGGGGTGTTAAAGAATCCGGATGTAGATGCCGGTATGATGATTCATGTCATGGCAGGAGTGCCTTTCCCGGAAGGCTCTGTGGTGATTGCAGGAGCAGGAGTCAGTGCTCCTGCAGCAGATATTTTTGAAATCCGGGTGCAGGGAAAAGGCTGCCATGGCTCCTCCCCCAGCAACGGAATCGATCCTTTGAATGCGGCAGCCCATATTCTGATTGCCCTTCAGGAGTTAAATGCCAGAGAGCTGGGCCTGTCGGAACAGGCAGCCCTTACCATAGGTCAGATAGAAGGGGGAACTGCCCCCAATGTCATTCCGGATTCTGTGGTGTTGCGAGGCAGTCTTCGAACCTACGATGAGGATACCAGAGCTTACCTGAAGGAACGGATGGAGGAAATGAGCAGTCATGTGGCGGCAGCTTTTCGTGCCCAGGTGGAGGTCACCTTCCCCAGTGGCTGTCCTACCCTGGTCAATGATCCTGCTCTCTGTCAGAAGGCAGAGCAGTACCTGACGGAGCTTTTGGGAGCAGAGAAGGTGTTCACGACAGAAAAATTATCTGCCCAGGCGGCAGGCAATTCAGAAAAGAAAGAAGCAGAAAAAGCGATGACGCCGGCAGCCCGCAGAGAGAAAAAGAATGCAGGAGGGGCAGGCTCAGAGGATTTTGCCTATGTCAGTCATGAGATCCCTACTGTTATGGTGGCCCTGGCAGCCGGTACACCTGCCAACGGATACCGGTACCCTCAACACCATCCTCAGGTGAAGTTTGCCAACGAAGTGCTGCCCGTAGGTAGCACAGTCTACGCTTACATGGCCATAAAGTGGCTGGAAGACCAAATTTCAGGTTGATTCTTAAAAGAATCAGAGATATAATCACTCATTATGCTATGACCGGAAAATAGCAAAATGGAGGAAATGATGCAGATAATCATAGTGGGCTGCGGAAATGTGGGATCTACCCTGACAGAGCAGCTGAGTAAAGAAGGACACAACATTACGGTCATCGACTGTAAGAGTGATCGTTTGAAAAAGATAACCAACGAATGCGATGTCATGGCCATCCAGGGAAATGGCGGCAGCTACGAGATCCAGAAAGAGGCTGGCATCGAGCATGCGGACCTGTTGATTGCCGTCACCGATTCGGATGAATTAAACCTGTATTGCTGTCTGGTAGGGAAAAAAGCCGGAGGCTGTCATACCATCGCTCGTGTGCGAAATCCTATTTATAGCAAAGAGATAGGTCTGGTAAAGGATGAGCTGGGCTTGTCCATGGTTATTAACCCGGAGCTGGCAGCAGCCACAGCCATTGCCAGATTACTGAAATTCCCTTCTGCCATTGAGGTGGATACCTTTGCCAAGGGCAGAGTGGAGCTTTCTAAATTTATCCTGACGGCAGATAATATTCTGGTAGGATGTGCCCTGAAAGACCTGAGCAGCAAGGTTCACTGTGATGTGCTGATCTGTGTGGTGCAGAGAGGGGACCAGGTGATTATCCCTGATGGTAACTTTGTCCTCAGGGAGAAGGATACCATCTCTGTCGTGGCATCTGCCAAAAATATCAGCCATTTCTTCAAACAGATCGGCTTAAATACCGGCAGAGTCCGGGATACCATGATTGTAGGCGGCGGCGCCACTACCTTTTATCTGGCCAAGCAGTTATTGACTATGGGCATCCGGGTAAAGATCATCGAGCGGGATGCCAGCCGCTGCGAGGAGCTGTGTGAGATTTTGCCCCAGGCTTCTATTATCCATGGTGACGGAACGGACCGCAGTGTCCTGATGGAGGAGGGATTGGAGCGTACCTCTGCCTTCGTATCCATGACCAATCTGGATGAGGAGAACATTATGTTGTCCCTCTTTGCCAAGACTGTAGCCCCCAAGGCCAAGACAGTTACCCGTGTGCACAGGATGGCTTATGATGAAATGTTATCTACCCTGGATATCGGAAGTATTATCTATCCCAGGTATACTACGGCTGAAAATATCGTAAGCTTTGTGCGAGCCAAATCCAATTCCATGGGAAGTAATGTGGAGACGCTCTACAAGCTCATCGGTGATAAAGTAGAGGCATTGGAATTTTTGATTCATGAGAAATCTCCTGTGGTAGGAATCCCCCTGCAGCAGTTAAAGCTGAAGCCGAACATTTTGATTGCCTGCATCAATCGCAGCGGTGCCATTATCACGCCCAAAGGACAGGATGTCATTCAGGTGGGAGATACCGTAATTGTCATTACCACAAATACCGGTCTCCATGACATCTGCGATATTCAGAGGTAAACTACATATGAACTATTCCGTGATTCGCTATATATTATGCTGGGTGCTGCAGGTGGAAGGTCTGTTTATGGCCCTGCCCTGTGTGACAGCCCTGATCTACAGAGAAGAAAGCGGATGGGCTTTCTTTGCGGTAATGATAGCTTGTGTGTTTTTAGGCACCCTTGGGAAGCATTTTAAGCCCAAGAGCCAGGTGTTCTATGCCAGAGACGGTTTTGTAACCGTATCCTTAAGCTGGGTATTGCTGAGTCTGGCAGGAGCCTTGCCCTTTACTCTTTGTGGAGAGATTCCGTCCTATACCGATGCTCTTTTTGAAACCATCTCCGGTT
>CAYMSZ010000204.1:0-3044 GCA_964393285.1 uncultured Lachnospiraceae bacterium
GCTTTGCACAGTTTCCTGTAATTCTTCTGGGAAGAATCTTTCCTCTCTCAGAAACATACTTTTTCAGTCTGGCTGCATCCTTGTAATCAATGGGAGCGCTCTTCTCACCGCAGAATACACAAACCTTCTTTCTTCTGCGAATGCCGCCGCGCTTCTTCATAGGTGCGCCTTCTCTGTCTTCTTTATTAAAAGCCATTGCTATTTACCTCCTTCTAAATTTAACGGATCGTCTGCCAATTCTAGTTAAACGGGAGATCTTCATCCTCCACACCGTCGGGGATGTTCATAAAACCATCTCCAACAGGGGCGGGAGCCGGTCTGGAAGCAGCTGCGTTGTTGTAGTTGTTGGTTCTGTTATAGCTGCCGCCAAAATTGCTGCCGCCATTACCGCCAAAGCTGTCGCCGGACTGAGCCGACTTGCTTTCCGCAAACTCCATTTCATCTACAATAATCTGCACACTGTATCTCTGGTTGCCGTTATTGTCGGTGTAATTGTCATTCTGAATGCTGCCAATCACTACCATCTTGATTCCCTTATGCAGGTATTTCTCAACAAACTCAGCCTGTCTGCCAAAGGCAGTGCAGTTAAAGAAATCTGCGTCAGGCTGTCCCTCACGCTTAAATCTTCTGTCAACGGCGATGGAAAATCTGGCTACTGCCGTCTGATTTCCACCCTGTCCATAACGTACCTCGGGGTCTCTCGTTAAACGTCCCATCAGCATTACTTTGTTCATACTTACTCCTATTCTGCGTAGATTAGGCTTCCTGCTTTACGCATAAGTATCTGACTACAGGCTCCATGATGCGGATGCTCTTTTCCAGCTCATTGGGTGTAGCAGAATTACCGTCGAATTGGATGAAGTAATAGTAGGCTTCCTTACTCTTCTGGATTTCATAAGCGAGCTTCTTCTTGCCCCACTCATCAACCTTGGTAACAGTACCGCCGAAACGGGTAATATAACCCTGGATCTTCTCGATAGCTGCTGCCCTCTCATCTTCTTCGAGCTTAGCACTGAGCACTACGGCTAATTCATACTTGTTCATGCTTTCTCGTACCTCCTTTTGGTCTCTGGCCCCCGTATCTCACGGGAGCAAGGATTTGATGTGTTACGGTCTATCATACTATCATAAAAGTCCTTGTTTTGCAAGGACTTTTTAAAGATTTTAACGGATTTAGCAGGTTTAGATTGCTCTGGTGGCCTGGGCTAACCAGGTTCTCTCTTCCTCATTTAAGAAGGGTGCGATCTTCTCATAAACCATGGCATGATAGTCATTTAATTCCCGGCGCTCTGTCTCATTGAGATCAGATACCTCTACGCCGTCTAAGTCGAAGGGAACCAGTGTCACGGTGTCAAAGTGGAGGAACTGACCGTAGCTGTTTTTCTCTCCTTCACAGCACAGCACCAGGTTCTCATGGCGGATACCGTACTTGCCTTCCAGGTACAGGCCGGGCTCATTGCTGGTCAGCATTCCTGCCTCCAGGACTGTGCTGCTGGTTCTGGTAGGACTTACCTGCCAGTGGATGCTGTTGGGGCCTTCATGAACATTAAGAAGGTAGCCTACGCCGTGGCCTGTGCCATGGTTGTAGTCCATATTTTCTCTCCAAAGAGGCTCACGGGTCAGATAATCCAGGTTGGCGCCGCAGGTGCCGTGCTTAAAGCAGGCTGCTCCCAGATTCAGATGGCCTCGCAGTACCATGGTAAAATGCTTCTTATGCTGGGCGTCTACCTCTCCCAAAACAAAGGTACGGGTAATATCTGTGGTACCCTCCAGATACTGAGCACCGGAATCCACCAGGAAGAAGTCGTCAGTGTGAAGGACCGCATCTGTCTCAGGGGTGGCGCTATAGTGAATGATTGCACCGTGGGGGCCAAAGCCTGCAATGGTGTCAAAGCTCAGTCCCATGAAGTTTTCCTGCTCTGCCCGGAAGGCTTCCAGACGGTCAGAGGCGCTGATTTCTGTAAGAGGATTTCCTTCCTCATCTGTTATCACAGTGCTGCCGGCAGCCTTGGCGGCGGCTACTCTCTGCTTTAACCAATACATGAAGCGGGTCTCTGCCACACCGTCTTTTACATGAGCTTCCCGAATGTGAGCCACCTCTACCGGATTCTTAATGGCTTTTGCCAGTCTGGTGGGGCTCACCTCGTCGATTTGAGTTACTCCCTCCGGGATATTGGCCACAATGGCGTAGTTGGTTCTGGCACTGTCATACCACACTGTGCGGTCTGTACCGATATGTGTCATCCAGGTATAGATCTGATTGTACGGAAGAATCACAACCTGATCGGCTGCCAGAGCCTCCTTGCAGTCTGCGCCAAAAATCTCCTCATTGGCAAACAGGAGCACTCGATCCTTCATAATCACAGCATAGGACAGCACAACCGGGTTGTATGCCACATCGCTTCCCCGGATGTTCAGCAGCCAGGCAATATCATCCAGACAGGTAAGGACAAAATAATCTGCTTTCTTCTCTTCCATCTTTGCCCGAAGATCAGCTAATTTCTCTCCTCTGCTCTTTCCGGCATATTCCACTCCCAATTCAAAGGCAGGAGCAGCAGACAGGGCAGGACGATCCTCCCATACCAGATCTACCAGATCATTGGTGTAAGCAATGGACACCTTCTTTTCTGCCAGCTTCTTTTCATAGGAGGAAGCCGTCTTATAGCTGACTACTCTGCCGTCAAAGCCCAGGCACTGGCCCTCCTGTAATGTATCCAGGATAAATTCTTCTACAGTGGGAACCTCCGGTTCTCCCATTTTAAACAGCTCTACTCCGCTTCCCTCCAGCTGGCTTTCTGCCTGGAGGAAGTATCTGCCGTCTGTCCACAGGCCTGCCATGTCCTGGGTCACTACCATGGTACCGGCAGATCCGGTAAAGCCGGACATATACTTGCGACATTTAAAATAATCTCCCACATACTCTGAGCTGTGGAAATCATCTGTGGGAATCAGATAGACATCTACCCCATATTCCTTCATTTTTTCCCGAAGGGCTTTTACTCTTTCCTGAATCATTTTCATTTCTCCTTCTTTATACATTCTAT
>CAYMSZ010000205.1:0-2981 GCA_964393285.1 uncultured Lachnospiraceae bacterium
CATATTCCCAGGGTCGTACCGTAGACTTTAAAAATACCATTCTGATCATGACCTCCAATATCGGCTCCTCTTATCTGTTGGACGGCATTGGACAGGAGGGAGAGATCAAACCGGAGGCAGAGAATGCAGTAATGCAGGATCTGCGAAACCATTTCAGACCGGAATTTTTGAACCGTCTGGATGAGATCATTCTCTTTAAGCCGCTGACCAAGGATAACATTACCTCTATTATTGACCTTATGGTGCGTCGAATCAACGACCGCCTGGTGGATAAAGAAGTGAAGATCCAGCTGACAGAAGGGGCAAAGGAATACATTGTAGATAAGGGTTATGACCCTGTGTATGGTGCCAGACCTTTAAATCGGTATCTGAAGAAGCATGTGGAAACCTTGGCTGCCAGAATGATTTTAGGTGGACAGGTAAAAGCCGGAGACACCATTCTCATTGACAGAGAAGAAGATGACTTAAAGGGCAGTATCATCCATGAGGAAGAATCTGCCAGAATCACAGGCTAAATGAAAAAAAGAGGGTATCCTGAAAAACGATTCCGGTGAAAACGGACGTTTTGAGGGATACCCTCTTTTTCGTTTCAGTCAGCGTCGTTCACTCTTTATATGGTCTCATAGCACTTGTCGGGCAACTCTTTGCATCCGATGGAAAAATCAAGGCAGGATCTTAATACGATTTTAATACCAAAAAAGGGAAGTTTATACATTTTTTATGATGGCTGTGCCATAATAATCCAGGTTTTGATGGAAAAGTTCCGGAGAGTGATGTATGGGTAAGATTGAGAAAAAGCTGACTTCTTTTCAGATGATCATTATAGGTTTTGCAGCCGTAATCTTATTGGGTGCGGCTTTGCTTATGCTCCCTGTGGCCACAAAGGGTGGTCAGGGAGCCGATTTTTTGGATGCCATATTTACATCCACATCAGCCGTATGTGTCACCGGCCTGGTGGTACAGGATACGGCTACATATTGGTCTCCCTTTGGTCAGGGGGTCCTTTTGGTCCTCATCCAAATCGGGGGAATGGGAGTGGTAACAGTGGCAGCATCCCTGTCCCTTCTGGCGGGGCGCAGAATCAGTTTGAAACAACGCAGTACCATGCAGGAAGCAATTTCTGCTCCCAAGGTAGGCGGTATCGTTCGGATTACAGGCTTTATCCTGCGGATGACAGTTATCTTTGAACTAACCGGAGCGGCTCTTATGGCCCCGGTGTTCTGTAGGGAACTGGGCCTGTGGAAGGGTCTGTGGTACAGTCTGTTCCATTCCGTATCTGCCTTTTGCAATGCCGGTTTCGATCTGATGGGGATTCGAGAACACTATTCCTCCCTGACGGCCTATCTGGGCAATCCTCTGATCAGTGGCACGATTATGGCCTTGATCATCATAGGCGGCATTGGTTTTGTTACCTGGGATGATGTGAGAGCCAATGGGCTGCATTGGAAAAGATACCGGATGCAAAGTAAGGTAATCTTTGTGACAACCTTGATTTTAATTCTGCTGCCGGCAGGATATTTCTTCTTCTTTGAATTTGCAGGATTTTCTATAAAAAACAGAATCTTAGGCGCTCTGTTCCAGGCAGTGACCCCCAGAACAGCCGGGTTCAATACAGTGGATCTGACCCGGTTTAGTGAAGCCGGACAGGCCATTGTGATCCTTCTCATGCTCATCGGCGGATCACCGGGATCTACTGCCGGTGGCATGAAGACAACTACGGCTGCGGTGTTGTTTTCTACCTCTATCTCCGTATTCCAGAGAAAGGAGCATACCCATTTCTTTGGCAGGCGGGTCGGTGAGGATACTGTGCGAAATGCTGCCACTGTCCTTACCATGTACCTGACCCTCTTTTTCCTGGGAGGACTGCTGATCAGTCAGATAGAAGGTCTTCCTTTGTTGTCCTGTCTTTTTGAAGCGGCGTCAGCAGTAGGAACCGTAGGCCTTAGCCTGGGATTGACACCGGGATTGGGGACAGTATCCAGAATCATTTTGATTCTGTTAATGTATTTTGGCAGAGTAGGTGGACTGACACTGATTTTTGCAGCGTTTTCCACGAAACAAACAGAAACCAGCCGATACCCCCAGGAGAAGCTGACGGTAGGCTGATGAGACAGAGAGGAAACAGTATGAAAAGTATTTTATTAATTGGTCTGGGACGCTTTGGAAGACATATTGCGAAAAAATTAAACGAATTAAATCATCAGGTCATGGCAGTAGACAGCGATGAGGGAAGAGTCAATGTGGTACTGCCCTATGTGACCAATGCGCAGATTGGAGATAGTACCAGTCAGGATTTTCTGGAGACACTGGGAGTCAGCAATTATGATGTGTGTATCGTGGCCATCGGAGATGATTTTCAGAATTCCCTGGAGACAGCCTCTCTCCTCAAAGAACTGGGAGCCAAAAAAGTCATAGCCAGAGCCTGTAAGGGAACCCAGGAAAAGTTTCTGCTGCGAAACGGCGCAGACGAGGTAGTCTATCCGGAAAAACAGCTGGCGGCCTGGACGGCAGTGCGCTGTACCTCGGAACATATTCTGGATTATATCGATTTAGACGGGGATTATTCCATCTTTGAGATGGCCATTCCCGGCAGTTGGAACGGTAAGACGATTTTGCAGCTGGATCTTCGTAAAAAATATGGAATTAATATTTTGGGAGTCCGTTATCAGGGCAAATTAAATATGAATGTGACGCCGGACTTGGCAGTAGGAGAGGGCATGTCTGTGCTGGTTCTGGGTCACCAAAGCGCAGTTCAGAAATGCTTCCACATTGGCTGACGGCTTGCTCTTATTGAAAAAATTGTAATTTTTTGACAGAACATTCTGCCTTGTGCTATGATGATGCCAGGGTCAAAAGGTCAAAAGGCTTTGTGCTTGCACAAGAAGACTTTTGACCCCAACATCATGTGATATGTGAAGGGAGGAGGCAAATCCAATGAGTTTTTTAGATCATACCCTGTCTATCCCCATGAATATTCTTCG
>CAYMSZ010000206.1:0-2943 GCA_964393285.1 uncultured Lachnospiraceae bacterium
TAAAAAAAGCCGGGGTGACTTAACCACCTCGGCTCTCTTATTATAAGTTTGAGTATCCCATCAGGCAGGTGTCTACCTCTTTGGCCGCCTGGCGACCTTCCTGGATGCCCCATACAACCAGAGACTGGCCTCTGTGGGCGTCTCCCGCTGTGAAAACCTTGGCCACAGAGGTGGCGTGATGTCCGGCAGCAGTTTTCATATTGGTTCTGCCGTCCAGCTCCACACCAAAGGCCTTGGCTACATAGTCCTGGGTTCCCAGGAAGCCTGCGGCAATAAGAACCAGGTCAATTTCCAGCGTCTTTTCACTGCCTTCCACAGGTACCATATTGGTGCGGCCGGTTTTTTCGTCTTTTTTCGGCTCCAGATTCACAGTGATTACCTTTTTCAGGTTACCCTTGCTGTCAGGGACAAATTCCTTCACTGTGGTCTGGTAGACTCTGGGGTCCTCACCGAATACCGCTATAGCTTCCTCCTGACCGTAATCGGTCTTCAGCACCCTGGGGTACTGAGGCCAGGGATTACCGGGCAGACGAGTCTCAGAGGGTTTTGGCATCATTTCCAGCTGAATGATGCTCTTGCAGCCGTGGCGTATGCAGGTGCCTACACAGTCGTTGCCTGTGTCGCCACCGCCTATGACCATGACCCGCTTTCCTTTGGCTGAAATATTTTTGCCGTCTTTTAAGTCAGAATCCAGGAGGGATTTGGTGTTGGCTCTGAGGAAATCTACGGCAAAATAAATGCCTGTGGCTTCTCTGCCAGGGACTTTCAGGTCTCTGGGATTAGAGGCTCCGGTACATAAGAGGACGGCATCGTAGGTCTTGATCAGGTCTCCTGCTGCCACATTTTCTCCTACATTGGCATTGGTTACAAACGCAACGCCTTCCTCCTTCATCAGATTCACTCGACGGTCTATCACCCATTTTTCCAGCTTCATATTAGGAATTCCGTACATCAAAAGGCCACCGATTCGGTCAAAGCGCTCATAGACTGTGACACTGTGTCCTCTCTTATTCAGAAGATCGGCAGCCGCCAGACCGGAAGGACCGGAACCAATGACAGCAATCTTTTTGCCGGTGCGAACCTTGGGAGGCTGGGGCTTGATATACCCTTTTTCAAAGGCTGTTTCAATAATGGACCACTCATTTTCCTTATTGGAAGTCGGTTCTCCGTGGAGATTTCCCACACAGGCCACCTCGCAGAGAGCAGGGCATACCCTGCCGGTAAACTCCGGAAAGCTGTTGGTCATTTGAAGTCTGTTATAGGCTTCCTCCCAATTTCCCCGGTAGATCAGATCATTCCATTCGGGAATCAGGTTATGGAGAGGACAGCCTGTGGCCATCCCTCCTAAAAAGATTCCGCTCTGGCAAAAGGGTACTCCGCAATCCATACAGCGGGCTGCCTGTCTGCACTGCTCCTCCGGTGTCAGTCTCTGATGAAACTCCTTGAAATTCTGAATCCGTTCCTTTGGAGCTGTGGCCAGGCCCGTTTCTCTTTCATATTCTAAAAATCCTGTAGGCTTTCCCATGTCACACCCTCCTTACTGTCTCTGCACCGCATAGAAAGCTTCCATGCTGGCCTGTTCGCTGCTGAGTCCTTTTTCCTCCATGGCTACGATGGTATTCTGCATCTTCTTATAATCGATGGGAATGATCTTCTTAAATTTCGGCAGGTACTCACTGAAATGATCCAGAATTTCCTTGCCCTTGGGAGAATTGGTATATGTCACATGCTCCTGAATCATTTCTTTCAGGCTCTGGACATCGTATTTATTGGTCAATTCCTCTACCGATATCATTTCTTTGTTCAATCTCTTGTATAAATCTCTGTTTTCATCCAGAACATAAGCTACGCCACCGCTCATACCGGCTGCAAAATTTTTGCCTGTAGGACCTAAGATCACCACTGTGCCGCCTGTCATATACTCACAGCCATGGTCGCCTACCCCTTCTACTACTGCTGTGGCACCGGAATTTCTAACGCAGAACCGTTCTCCGGCGATGCCGTTAATGAACGCCTTGCCGGAGGTGGCTCCGTAGAGAGCTACATTACCGATAATGATATTTTCCGCCGCTACAAAAGGTGAGCCTGCCGGCGGATAAATAATCAGCTTGCCGCCGGAGAGACCCTTGCCGAAATAGTCGTTGGAATCTCCTACTACCTCCAGGGTCAGACCCTTGGGGATAAAGGCGCCAAAGGATTGGCCGCCGCTGCCGTTACACTGGATGGTAAAGGTATCCTCTGCCAGATCATCTCCATACTGTCTGGTAATCTCTGAACCGAAGATGGTACCAAAGGAACGGTCTGTGTTGCGGATGTCTACCTTAATGCTTCGCTTCTGACCACTGGCCAGGGCTCCTCCCAGCTTTTTCATAAGGATCTTCATATCCGCTGTTTTTTCCAGTTCAAAGTCATAGACCTTTTTCTCATGATATCCGGCCAGAGGCTTTCCGGCGTAAGGATTATCCAGAATTACAGACAGATCTACCTCTGCTCCTCTCTCATTGTCTACATGCGTCTTGGTCTTTAACAAATCGGTACGGCCAATCAGCTCATCTACCGTAGCAACGCCTAATCTGGCCATATACTCCCGCAGCTCCTGAGCCACAAATTCCATGTAATTGATCACGTATTCCGGCTTGCCGGTAAAGCGCTTGCGCAGCTCCGGATTCTGGGTAGCAATTCCCATGGGGCAGCTGTCCAGGTTGCAGACACGCATCATCACGCATCCCATAGATACCAGAGGGCCTGTGGCAAAGCCAAACTCTTCCGCACCTAACATAGCAGCAATGGCTACATCTCTGCCGTTCATTAGCTTACCATCGGTCTCTAAGATAACCTTATCCCGCAGATCGTTCATGATCAGCGTCTGATGGGTTTCTGCCAATCCCAGCTCCCAGGGCAGACCTGCGTTGTAGATAGAGTTTCTGGGTGCCGCACCGGTAC
>CAYMSZ010000207.1:0-2937 GCA_964393285.1 uncultured Lachnospiraceae bacterium
TCCGGCAACTTATCTGCCGGAAGGGAGGCTCCCTTTACCTGAATCACTGCTGCTGCTACCCGGTTTGCATAGGGAATGGCTTCTTCCAGCTTCATTCCTTTGGTAAGGCAGGCCAGAATGGTTCCCACATGGGAATCCCCTGCTCCAATGGTATCCACCACCTGCTCCACAGGCTCTGTGGGAGTGAAGAAATCATCTCCATCCTCCTTCAAACAGTAGGCCCCCTGGCTGCCCAGGGTAATGATTACGGTATTATGGGTCTGTTTCTGCAGTTTTCTGGCTGCCAAACGGTATTCCTTTTCGCCACTTAGCTCTCCGGCTTCCTGCTCATTGATATGAAGAATGGGATGAAGGGCCAGAATTCGTTCCATTCTTTCTTTTTGAATCCAGATGCCTCTGGGTCCCGGGGCAAAAATCAGTTTCAATTCCTGATGCTCTTCCAGATAGCTTACCAGATTCTCTCCGGTAGGCTCCTCTACCTCCAGTCCGCAGACATAGGCATAGCCAAAGGTTCCTGCCGGATACGGGTTCATCCACTCTTTTTGAAAGGTATACTCCACTCCATGATAGGACAAAAAGGTTCTCTCTCCGCCTTTTTCCACCAGACAATAGCAGCAGCCATTTTCCTGATCCGGCACCTTTACGGTAATAGGAATCTGGTTTTTTTCAAAATGTTTTGCCACATAGTCTCCAAAGAGTCCGGAACCGATGGGACTGATAAATATATGCCTGGCTCCCAGAAGACGCATCATATATGCCACATTGTAGGCACATCCTCCTACCGACATGGACTGCCCTGTAGGGTTAATGTCTTCTGCCGTAACCGGCAGGTGATCCATGGTTAAAATCACATCTACACAGGAGGTTCCAATTACCAGTGATGGCTTCATATCTTTTTCCTCATTTTCGTTATTCTTCCACGCCGGGATCTATCTGCAGATGGGTTCCGTCTGCTGCCGTAGTAGCCAGTTTATCACATCTTTCATTTTCCGGATGACCTGCATGACCCTTGACCCAATGGAAGGTTACCGTATGAGGCTCTTTGGCCTGAAGCAATCGCTGCCACAGATCTACATTTTTCACAGGATCATTTTTGCCTCTTTTCCATCCCTTGGCTATCCAGCTGTTTAACCAGCCTTCTGTAAAAGCCTTAATCACATAGGAGGAATCGGAATACAGATCCACCTGGCAGGGACGATTCAGCGCTTCCAGCGCTACAATGACTGCCATCAGTTCCATCCGGTTGTTGGTGGTCTTCACATAACCGCCGGATAATTCCTTTTCATGGAGTTCTCCTCTGGGGTCTACATACTGAATCACAGCACCATAACCGCCGGGTCCATTGGGATTTCCTCTGGCTGCTCCATCTGTATAGATCGTCACTTTCATACTGTTTCCTTCACTCTTTCCCTGGGATTTTTCTACGATAACAGGCCGCTGTTTTCCACTGCCCTGGCAATTCCTTCCCCATAGGTAGGATAAGCTCGCATGGCTAACATCAGTTTTTTGGCTGTCAGGCCGTTGGCAATGGCTGTGGCCATTTCTCCAATCATATCTGTGGCTCTGGGGCAAATCATCTGGGCGCCAATCAGGGTTTTGTTTGGCATGGCAAATACCAGCTTGATCATTCCCTGACGGGAACGGCTGATAATGGATTGGCTGTTATCTTCCATATGATAAACGCCACAGCGAACCTGACAACCTGTCCGATGGGCCATGGCTTCCGTCAGGCCTACATAAGCAATCTCCGGCCTGGTATAGATACAGCCGGGAACAATGGGAACATTAACAAACATACCGGTTGGTACGGCGGACAGCAGCAACGTAGGCTGTTTTCCTGCCAGAGAGTCTACCAGATAGGTAGCCTGGGCTGCTGCCGTATGTGCCAGCTGATTGTGCTGCAGCACATCTCCCACTGCGTAAATTCCGGGGATACTGGTCTGAAAATCTCCACCTACCAAAGGAGCACCCTGGTCTGTTCTCAGCTGAGGAATCAGGTCTTCGTCGAACAAATCCTCCAAGGCCGCCTGTCGTCCTGCTGCCACCAGAACCCGTTCTGCCCTCAGGGTTTTGCAGGCTCCCATCTCCCAGTATTCACAAACCATATTTTCTGCCGGTGTCTCACACTCTTCTTCTGATGCTTTCCTTACTTCTGTCACCCGGACTCCGGTATGGATCTCCACATTTCGCTCCTTCAAAGAGTCCTGTATCTTCCGACTGATATCTGCATCCAGAGAAGGCATCAGATTGTCCCCTTTTTCCAGAATCGTTACGCGGATGCCCATAGTTTGAAAAATGGCGGCAAACTCGGTACCTACCATGCCGCCGCCAATAACAATCACACTTTTGAAATCCCAGGATTCCTCCTCCATAAGGCTGCGGCTGGTACAGACACCTGCCTCGTCCATATGTCCGATGGACAGACGAGCAGGCTTCGCGCCAACTGCAACCAATATCTTTTCTCCATAGAGGAAGCTTGTCTCAGGAGAGTATCTTTCAGAAGAGCATGTTTCCAAAGTCCCTGGTTTCTCCATGTTTACAGAGACTACATGATCTTTGTGAATCTTTGCCGTTCCGTGAAAATAGGGGATTTGAAATTTTTCAAACTCCTGTTGAAGCTTACTGCAGTATTCACCGGCAGCCTGATCCCGGTATGCCTTGATTTTTTCAAAATCCATCCTGACATTTTCTACATGAAGACCAAATTGGTCACACTGGCAAATCTCTTCGTACAGCGTGGCGGTATGGAGCATTGCTTTGGCCGGAATACACCCCTGATTGGCATATGTGCCGCCGATTTCCGCTTTTTCAATGACTGCCACCTTCATGCCGGCTCTGGCTCCCTGGATGGCCGCCGTATAGCCGCCTGGGCCGCTGCCGATTATAACCAGGTCAAACCTGTCTCTGCACTCCCCATTCTCCTGCATTACTGTTCTC
>CAYMSZ010000208.1:0-2926 GCA_964393285.1 uncultured Lachnospiraceae bacterium
CGAAGTGAAAAGTTTTTCAAAAACCTGTTGACAGATTCTCGTTTATCAAGTATTATATACGAGTGCTCTGAAAGAGCCGATCAAACAACCTAACGCAGTAGTGGCGGAATTGGCATACGCGCATGATTCAGGTTCATGTCCATATTACTTGGGTAAGGGTTCAAGTCCCTTCTACTGCATTTGAGTCTTATGATAAAGAGTGTATCTTTCCATAAGACAAGCGTAGAAACGGATGATGAGTCCGTTTTTTTATTTTGTTTTAAACAATCGCACCCGCTGCTCAATCGTCGATCTTGTCGGCCTTGTTTTTTTCACCATCAAGCTTGATTTTTGAAACATCCATTTTTTAAGAAAGAAAAAAGCCCTCAGAAAGACTCTTTCCAGAGGGCTTTATTTGCTCAAATCATTAATCCGATAATGCTTCTTTAAAACTATCAGGTAGCGCCACATCTACATCCTCACCATAAGCTTCATAAACGATCTCATAGTTCAATGCTGTTAAGGTGTAGGTATAACCGCTTTCATCGCTAAAAGAGATCTCCTGGTCTGCCAGATTCGTGTAGCTTGCCGTCAGCCTGGCAGGCAAAGAGGTATCCTGATACACATAAAGAACCATATCCAGGGTGCTGCCCTCCAGGGAAAATCCCATATTGGTGAGTCCTGCACCCAGGTCTATGTTCAGATCCTCCTTTTTCATGGAAGCGGAATAAATATCACAGGTATTTCCGTAAAGATCCTCCGTCTCTTCTTCTTTTTCATAGTCAGACAAATCTATATCTGCCGGCATAAGAATAAGAGGAATCAGATCTCCCTTATTGTCCTCGTTGGTATAGTAGCTGTCTCCCATGCGGCTATACAGAACATCCTCCGCACCTACGTTATAGACATCAATCCCATAGGTAGTATCCTCTCCCTGTATGGTGATGGTCTGATTGCCCAACAAGGCATAATCCTCAGAAGTCAGATCCAGCTGTCCATCGGCCTCGTAGCGGAGTTCCATCTGTGTGATGCTCTCCCCTTCATAAGCGACATCTACTGTCGCATCATATGACGCTGTACATTTGAGGGTAGATTGGGCAGCGAACTGCTCCGCCACAGGAGCAGGTTCCTCCACCGTCGAACCGGATGCTTTGCAAGCACATAAAGACAGCGTCATTGCTAACGTAAGACATAGACCGAATATTTTTTTTAAATATTTCACAATCAACACCTCCAAACTTCTCTTTCCATAGGAAATGACAGTGAAATAATTACTTTGACTCTTATTTGCTCAGCTGGCTCTCACTTACCTCATAAGCCTTTGCCATAGCAGCTTCCACTCCTGCCGGATTCTTACCACCGGCCTGAGCCATATTGGGACGTCCGCCGCCGCCACCGCCTACCATGGCTGCAATCTCCTTAATGAGGTTACCGGCATGGGCACCCAGCTTCATGGCACCGTCTGTAGCAGTTGCCATAAGGTTTACCTTGCCGTCAGTGGTGCTGGCCAATACTACCACACACTCACCCAGCTTTTCCTTTAACTGATCGCCCAGATTACGGAGACCGTTCATATCCACGCCTTCTACCTTGGAGGCCAGAATCTTGATGCCCTGGATCTCTTTGGCCTGGCTTAAAATATCACCGGCTGCATCCTTTGCCATCTTCGCTTTCAGCTTCTCATTCTCAGCTTTCAGACTGCGGATCTCCTCCTGCATGGATTCGATACGCTTGGGAAGCTGCTCTACGGTAGCTCTGGTAGCCACTGCCAGATCCTGAAGCTGTTTCTCCAGGTTGGCATAATACTGAAATACTGCCTGATCCGTCAATGCCTCGATACGACGTACGCCTGCTGCCACACCGGCCTCGCTGACGATTTTGATCCGGCTGATGGAACCTGTATTCTTTACATGAGTACCGCCACACAGCTCAATGGACCAGTCTCCCATATTTACCACGCGAACAGCATCTCCGTATTTCTCGCCAAAGAGAGCCATAGCGCCGGTCTTCTTTGCTTCCTCCAGGGTCATTACCTGGGTATTTACGGTCAGATTTTCCTGAATCTTCTCATTTACAATATCTTCTACCTTCTGCAGCTCCTCCTGTGTCAGAGCAGCAAAATGGGTAAAGTCAAAACGCAGATGATCCGGTGTTACCAGGGAACCTGCCTGCTCTACATGGGAGCCCAGGACTTCTCTCAGAGCCTTCTGCAGCAGGTGGGTAGCACTGTGATTCTTGGCAGTTGCCATACGACGAGCTTCATTTACCTTTAAGGTAACGGTCTCTCCTGTGGTAAACATACCGGAAGTCATAACACCGATATGGGCAATCTTACCGCCCTTTAAGTGGATGGTCTCACGAACCTCCATGGTGCCATTTCCGTTTTCGATCACACCAATATCGCCTTCCTGTCCACCCATGGTGCCATAGAAAGGTGTCTCCTCTGTAATGATGGTGCAGGCTGTGCCATCGGCTACTGCCTCTACAATCTCACCATACTCAGCCAGCTCTCCGGCTGCATCAAAGGCAGGATTGGTGGTGATTACTGTAATCCTGGACTGTGCCTTAAGAGAATCATAACCGACAAACTGAGAGGTCAGAGTCGGATCAATGTCATCGTAAATGGTCTGGATCTTGCCCATGTAGTTCGTGGTCTTACGAGCGCCTCTGGCAGTCTCCTTCTGTTTCTTCATGCAGACCTGGAAGCCATCCTCATCTACGCCTAAGCCCTTCTCCTCCAGAATCTCCTTGGTCAGATCCAGAGGGAATCCGTAGGTATCATACAGCTTGAAAGCATTCTCACCGGACAGTGTATTTACTCCTGCCTCAGCCATGGAAGCCTCCATGTCAGATAAAATGGCCAGACCCTGATCGATGGTCTTATTGAACTTGTCCTCTTCCTTAGACAGAACCTCCAGGATCATAGCCTGCTTCTCTTCCAGCTCCG
>CAYMSZ010000209.1:0-2867 GCA_964393285.1 uncultured Lachnospiraceae bacterium
TTCACCATTCTTTCCAGATAGCGAATCCGGCTTTCGTTTTGATTTTTTTCTCGCTTGGCAGCGTAATATTCAAAATTTTCGCTGAGATCTCCCTGGGCTCTGGCTTCCTTTACCGCCTCCAGAGCTTCCTTGCGAACGACGAGCTTGCGATACTCGATTTCCTCTTCCATTTTTTGAATGTCACTTTTGGTTAATTCATCGTACATACGGCAGCTCCTTTTCTCCTGATGACGGATTCTTTCAAACACAATCTCCATCATACCATATTTTCACAAAAAGACCAATGGGTTATGCTTGCATCGCCCATTTTTTTATTATATACTTAGCACAATGGGGGTATTGTACCCCCAATATGACGAGAAAGGATATAGATCATGTCGTATACCGCGTTGTATCGAAAATGGCGTCCTGCCACCTTTGATGATGTGCGAGGTCAGGATCATATCGTAACAACTTTAAAAAATCAGATTCGCACCGGAAGAATCGGTCATGCGTATTTGTTTTGCGGCACCCGAGGAACCGGCAAGACTTCTATAGCGAAGATTTTTGCCAAGGCAGTTAATTGTGAGAATCCTGTAGATGGGAATCCCTGCGGAGTATGTCCCACCTGTCAGGCCATTGCCGCAGGAGCATCTATGAATGTGGTGGAGATTGATGCAGCATCTAATAACGGTGTTGACAATATTCGCCAGATCCGGGATGAGGTGGAGTATTCTCCCGCCAGCGGCAAGTATCGCGTTTACATTATCGATGAGGTTCATATGTTATCCACAGGAGCTTTCAATGCCCTGCTGAAAACATTAGAGGAGCCTCCGGGATATGTGATTTTTATTCTGGCGACGACGGAGGCCAATAAGATTCCTATTACGGTACTTTCCAGATGCCAGCGTTATGATTTCCACAGGATTGATGGAACTACCATCACAGCCAGGCTTCGTGAGATGGCAGATGCCGAAGGCATTGATGTGGAGGATAAAGCTTTGCGCTATGTGGCAAAGAAGGGAGATGGTTCTCTTCGTGACGCCATCAGCCTCTTTGATCAATGTATCGCCTTCCACTATGGAGAGCAGCTGACCTATGACCGTGTGCTGGATGTGTTGGGAGCAGTGGATAATGAAGTATATAGCCAGTTTTTGCGGCTTTTACAGGATAAAAATGCGGGAGCCTGCCTTCGTAAAATCGAGGAATTGATTCTGCAGGGACGGGACCTGGGACAGTTTGTTACGGATTTTATCTGGTATCTGCGTGGCGTATTGCTGGCTCAGACAGGAGAGGCTTCTGCGGAAATTTTGGATATGTCCGAGGAAGACCGGCAGCGGCTGGTGGAAGATGCATCTCTTATGAGCGAGAACACGACCCTGCGGTTTATTCGGGTATTATCTGAGACCATGAACCAGATGCGCTACAGCACCGGCAAGAGAGTTTTGCTGGAGATTGCTCTGATTAAGCTGACCAGACCTGCCATGGAAGATAACATGGATTCTCTCCGGCAGAGGGTAGAGGAGTTAGAAGAGAGATTGACACAGGACGGAGGTGCCACGGCAGATCCGGCCCAGGTTGCCCAGGCTCTGATTGCATCCGGGGCGCTTCAGGGGTGGCTCCTAAACCAGGATGGAACTGGGGCAGGGGCAGAGGCTTCCCAGGGAGCAGGGAAACAGAGTGCTGCCAGGGAACCTGAGACAGTGGTTCTGCCGCCGGCTCAGATGGAAGAACTCCAGCTCTTTCAAGAAGAATGGAGAGATATTGTGAATGCAGTAGGCGGATCGGCAAAGCAGACCCTGGCAGGTGTGAAATTAGAACCCCAGGAAAAGGGCCATCTGACGATGATTTTCCATGATAGAGGGAAATTTGAAATCGGAGGCAGAGCTGCGATGTGCCGTAATCTGGAAAACTATATTGCAACCGTCTATGCCAGACAGGTGCAGATTGATGCCAGACTGGTAGCAGAACAGGAATATGTACAGAAACAATATGTTACAGAAGAAGAAATCAAATCAAAATTTAATGTAGATGTCATTATGGAATAGGAGGAATATAACATGGCAAAGCGTGGAGGATTTCAGGGCGGAATGCCCGGCAATATGAATAATCTGATGAAGCAGGCTCAGAGAATGCAGCGTCAGATGGAGGAACAGGCCAAGGCGCTGGAGGAGAAAGAATATACTGCCCAGACCGGTGGCGGTGCGGTTTCTATTAAAATGAACGGAAAAAAGGAAGTAATTGCTTTGACATTAGATCCGGAAGCAGTAGACCCTGATGATGTGGAGATGCTCCAGGATTTGATCATAGCAGCCTTTAATGAAGCATCTCGCCAGGTAGATGAAGAGTCAAGCGCTGCAATGAACAAAATGACCGGAGGCTTGGGAGGTCTTTCCTTCTAATGGATTACTACAGCACAAAAATCACGGCGCTGATTGAGGAGCTGTCCCGGCTCCCCGGCATTGGAGCAAAATCAGCCGGACGACTGGCATTTCATTTGCTGAATATGCCCCAGGAAGAGGTGGATCGGTTGACAGAAACCATCCAGGATGCCAAGCATCATGTGGGCTATTGCAAAGAATGCTGCACATTGACGGATAATGAGATTTGTCCGATTTGCGCCAGTCCCACCAGAAATCACAAGCAGATCATGGTGGTGGAGAATACCAGAGATCTGGCGGCCTACGAAAAGACCGGCCGATTTGAGGGAGTATATCATGTGTTGCACGGAGCGATTTCTCCGGCATTGGGAATTGGACCGGCAGACATAAAGCTAAAGGAACTGATGAAACGGTTGCAGGGAGATGTGGACGAGGTGATTATCGCCACCAACTCCAGTCTGGAGGGGGAGACAACGGCCATGTATCTCAGCAAACTGATCAAACCTA
>CAYMSZ010000210.1:0-2863 GCA_964393285.1 uncultured Lachnospiraceae bacterium
TTGAAGACGCCCATCATCTTATCAGAACCGAAGAGACGCATCAGATCGTCCTCCAGGGAGATATAGAAGCGGGATTCACCAGGGTCTCCCTGACGGCCGGAACGACCGCGGAGCTGATTATCAATACGCCTGGACTCGTGACGCTCGGTACCGATGACCTTTAATCCACCGGCTGCCTTAGACTCCTCATCCAGCTTAATATCCGTACCACGACCTGCCATATTGGTAGCAATGGTAACCGCTCCATGAATACCGGCATCGGCAATGATCTCTGCCTCCATCTCATGGAACTTGGCATTTAACACATTATGGCGAATGCCCTTTTTCGTCAGCATGGCGCTAAGCTCCTCAGAAGCCTCAATGGTAATGGTACCTACCAGAACAGGCTGTCCCTTGCGGTGGGATTCCATGACCTCTGCCACCACTGCGTTCAGCTTCTCTCTCTTGGTCTTATATACAGCATCCTGCCAGTCTTTTCTTATAACAGGAAGATTGGTAGGGATCTCGATGACATCCATGCCATAGATCTCACGGAATTCCTTCTCTTCTGTAAGGGCTGTACCGGTCATGCCGCTCTTTTTATCAAATTTATTAAAGAAGTTCTGGAAGGTGATGGTAGCCAGGGTGCGGCTTTCTCTCTTGACCTTTACCTTCTCCTTCGCCTCGATGGCCTGATGAAGTCCGTCAGAATACCGTCTGCCGGGCATAATGCGTCCGGTAAACTCATCTACGATAAACACTTCATCGTCCTTCACCACATAGTCCTTATCTCTGGCCATAAGGTAATTGGCACGGAGAGCCATAATCATATTATGCTGGATCTCCAGATTCTCCGGATCTGCCAGGTTATCGATTTTGAAATACTGCTCTACTTTCTGAACACCTTGCTCTGTAAGGGTCACATTCTTGTCCTTCTCATCGACGATAAAATCACCGCTTTCGGTGATCTCCTCTCCCATAATAATGGACATCTTTGTCAATTCGCCGCTGGCCTCTCCTCTCTCCATACGGGATGCCAGATAATCGCATACCTCATACAGCTTAGTGGATTTGCCACTCTGACCGGAAATAATGAGAGGAGTACGGGCTTCATCGATGAGGACAGAGTCCACCTCATCTACGATGGCATAATGGAGACCGCGGAGTACCAGCTTCTCCTTATAAATCACCATGTTATCCCGAAGGTAATCAAAGCCCAGCTCATTATTGGTCACATAGGTAATATCGCAGGCGTAGGCTTCTCTTCTGGCGTCACTATCCATGCCGTTTAAAACCACACCGACCTTCAATCCCAGGAACTCATGAATCTTACCCATCCACTCTGCATCACGCTTGGCCAGATAGTCATTGACTGTCACCACGTGGACACCTTTGCCCTCCAGGGCATTCAGATAAGCAGGAAGGGTACATACCAGGGTCTTACCTTCACCGGTCTTCATCTCAGCAATCCGGCCCTGATGAAGGATCACTCCACCAATGAGCTGTACACGGTAATGCTCCATCTGGAGCACTCGTCTGGCTGCCTCTCTCACTACGGCATATGCCTCCGGCAGCAAATCGTCTAATGTCTCACCCTGGGCGAGACGTTCCTTAAATTCCTCTGTCTTGGCTCTCAGTGCTTCATCACTCAATGACATCATCTGAGGGCGGTAACTCTCAATCTTATCAACGATGGGGTTGATCAGTTTTAATTCGCGTTCGCTATGGGTACCAAAGATTTTTTGCATCAAGCCCATTTTCATCTACTCCTTTTGTGCCAATCCTGTTATGGCACAGTTTTATAGCTTATTCTAACACCATCAGAACGATAATTCAACAGGAAAAAAAGAGGGGCATAATAGGGTCTTTTCTGCAATTTGCACAAAAAGTGTCGTTTTTTGCGTTTTTCTTCCTATCTCCTTATTTTTATTTTTCCACATGACTTATCCACATTTCAACACTGAAAAAGTCCAGTGTTTTTCGGTTTATCCCTATATTTATCCACATTATCCACCATTTCATCCGGGAAATCGGTGGATATCCCGACTCTGTCAAGCCGAAACATGCGTTTTGTGAAACTCTCATAAATCGTACTTTTTGCGCAAAAAAATCGGTAAAAACCATTGACAAAACTGCATTCTGAAAATGCAATTTATTATTTTCAAATATTCGCAATACTTCCTTGAATTCGCTGATTTTTGTTGCTATAATAGGGTTACATCGATTCCATTTGATGTAGCTACAACGGTATAGGAAGGAGTGGTTTCATGCGTTATACCATTACAGGAAGAAACATTGATGTGACAGAGGGTCTGAGATCCGCCGTCTACGAGAAGATCGGCAAGCTGGAGCGCTATTTCTCCGAGGATACTACTGCGCAGGTGACTTTGAGTGTTGAAAAGGATCGCCAGAAAATCGAGGTGACGATTCCGGTAAAGGGTTCCGTTATCCGTTCTGAGCAAACCAGTACAGATATGTATGTTTCCATTGATCTGGTGGAGGAAGTCATTGAGCGCCAGTTAAAGCGGTATAAGAATCGCCTGGTTGATCACAGACAGGCTGCGGGGGTATTTAGTGATTCCTTCCTGCAGGAAGATACACCGGATCCCGACGAGATTTCTATCATTCGTACCAAGCGCTTTGCCATGAAGCCTATGACACCGGAGGATGCCTGCATGGAAATGGAGTTGTTAGGTCATGCCTTCTACGTATTCCGCAATGCCGAAACCGATGAGGTGAATGTGGTATATAAGAGAAAAGGAAATACTTACGGACTGATTGAGCCGGAGTTTTAAAGCGGTGATACGCATATCATACTAGTCAATAATAATGATGCCAGGGTCAAAAGGTCAAAAGGCTTTGTGCTTGCACAAGAAGACTTTTG
>CAYMSZ010000211.1:0-2848 GCA_964393285.1 uncultured Lachnospiraceae bacterium
TTGTTAATTTATTTGGCTTGGATGCTTAAATGATAACAGAGTTGAAGTCCTTTTCATGTATGGAAAGGAAAACCAACCAAACATTCAGAATTATTATCTTGCTATTCACTTTCTGAGTGTGCTATATTGTAGGGAAAGGAGGCTTAGTATGGTTAAGACTTGGAAAATTACTATCCCCGAATTAACCGGAGATCAGAAACGCAGAGCTTATGTATATCTGCCCAGATCCTATCAGCGGGATCAGGACAGACGGTATCCCGTCTTATATATGTTTGACGGTCACAATGTTTTCTTTGATGCAGATGCTACCTATGGTAAAAGCTGGGGCATGAAAAAATATATGGATCGAACCCGAACTGATATCATTATTGCTGCCGTTGAGTGTAATCACGATCCGGACAATGGTCGTCTCAAGGAATATTCTCCCTATGATTTTCATGACAGACGATTCGGCGATATAGAAGGATTAGGCGATATCACCATGCAGTGGCTGGTACATAGCTTTAAGCCTATGATTGATGATAGGTTCCGCACCATGCCGGAGCGGGAAAACACTGCGATTGCCGGCAGTTCCATGGGGGGACTGATGAGCTTGTACGCAGTGTTGCAGTATAATGAATATTTTTCCAGAGCAGCGGCTCTTTCCCCTTCTATCTGGGTAGATTCCAGAGCCCTTCATCAGCTGATTCGGACAGCCTCTCTGGACCCGGATACCTTGGTGTATCTGGACTATGGCTCCAGGGAATTGGGAAATCATTCCCGGATGGTAAAGGAATTCGGTCAGATCAGCGCAGAGCTTATGGCCAGACGAATCGGTGTGGAAAGCCGTATTATTCCCGGCGGTGAGCATTGTGAGGCCAGCTGGGAGAGACAGATTCCTTATTTTATGGATGCCATTACCTATGAGGGATGATATAGGCGTTATCGAGCGAATACCTGTCCGGAGTTTTTGAACATTCAATTTCTCCGGACGGTTCAAATAAAATACAAGCGAGGGTATTTCATGAAAAATTTTATTTTTATCTCACCGAACTTTCCTACCAACTACTGGCATTTCTGCAAGGAATTGCAGAATAACGGGCTGAATGTGCTAGGCATCGGTGACCAGCCCTATGACGAGCTGGCAGAGGAGGTTAAGGACAGCCTCAATGAGTATTATTGGGTTAGCAGCCTGGAAAATACGGACGAAGTGTACCGCGCAGTGGCTTTTCTTATTTTCAAGCATGGTCGTATCGACTGGCTGGAATCCAACAACGAATACTGGCTGGAGAGGGATGCCAAACTCCGTACGGATTTCAATATTACCACAGGCTTCCATGTAGAGGACATTCCCCGTATCAAGTACAAGTCTCAAATGAAAGCCTACTATGAGAAGGCCGGTATTCCTGTGGCACGCTACCATCTGGTAGACGGATATGAGGATTGTCTTCCTTTCATTCAGGAGGTAGGTTATCCTGTAATTGCCAAGCCGGATAATGGTGTAGGTGCTTCCGATACCTGGAAGCTGTCCAATGACAGCGAGCTGCGCCATTTTATCGAGCATAAGCAGCCTGGTGTGGTTTATATTATGGAGGAGTTCATCAATGCAGAGGTCAATTCCTATGACGCCATCATTGATGCCAACGGAGATCCCATTTTTGAAACCGGCAATGTGACTCCTCGTTCTATTATGGATGTGGTGAACAATCATGATGACTCCATTTTCTACATCCAGAAGGATCTGCCGGAGGATACAAGGGCTGCCGGTCGAGCTACGGTAAAGAGCTTCGGTGTCAAGAATCGTTTTGTCCATTTTGAATTCTTCCGTTTGTTAGAAGATCAGCACATCGGCAAGAAGGGTCAGATTGTAGCCCTGGAGGTCAATATGCGTCCCAGCGGCGGCGTAACTCCCGACATGATCAACTTTGCTCATAGCACAGATGTATACAAGATCTGGGCAGATATGATCGCCGGAGAGTTCAACAAAGAACCGGAAGGTGATGACTACTATTGCGCATTCATCGGTCGTCGGGACAGCAAGAACTATAAGTATAAGCATACTGACGTGTTAGCCAGATATGGTGCTAACCTGCGTATGGTTCAGAGAAATGCTGCTGCCCTGGCCGGTGCCATGGGAGATATGGTGTACCTGGCTACCTTTAAGAGCAAGGAAGAAGTGGATTGCTACTACGCTTACATGATGGAAGCGGAAGGCTAAAAAAGAAAGAGCTGGACTTTTCAATGCCCGGCTCTTTTTTACAGTAGTTTATCTCTGGTTTTAGAAGTTGCTCGGCGTATATCGTATTGTGATGATATGCACCTCTTTCCTTTCTTTTCGTATACGGTAGATGATACAGTAATTTTTGACAAATAACTGGCGGTAATCCCCATTTGCATAAGCCCCAACGCGGCGAATCGCACCGCGTTCCGGTAGTTGTTCCAAACTAAAAATTGCTTTTTCCAGTTCATCAACCATATTCGATGCTGTACCGGGTTCTAAAAGGTTTTCGGCAATATAGGTATAGATATCGTCTAAATCCCGGTAAGCGCGGGCATAGAGTTTTACATCATATTTATTCAAAGTGCTTCCTCCGTAAAGAGGAAAGAGCTTCTCTTGCATCCAGTAGAACACCGTCGGCAGCATATTCCGTTTCGGCTTCACTGATAGCTGCGTCTGTCCTTGCTGTTTCTGTCAGTTCTTCGTATGCTTCAATACTCATCACCACTAAATCGCCGTAGCCGTTCTTTGTAATAAAAAGCGGCTCCCGCTTTGCATGGCAAAGCTCGGAAATTTCAGTGGTATTTCTAAGGTCAGTAATCGGTCTAATCTGCGGCATATTACACGCCTCCTTTCTTGCACATTATTATA
>CAYMSZ010000212.1:0-2846 GCA_964393285.1 uncultured Lachnospiraceae bacterium
AGCGGATTCTGAATGTTTGCAGTATTGCGGGAATTGCGCAGCAATGAAGCAATACTGGCATCAAATGACAAGGGACGAATGGAGTATCCACCACTCAGATTGAGGAATGATTTCATGAAAACAGCAGGCATCATTGCAGAATATAATCCTTTTCATAAGGGCCACGCCTTTCATATCAGCGAGACCAAACGGATCACCGGAGCAGATTCCTGTATCGTCGTAATGAGCGGTGATTTTGTCCAGCGGGGAGAACCTGCTATCCTGGATAAGTACGCTCGTACAGAGATGGCATTGGCTGCCGGGGCAGATCTGGTCATAGAACTGCCGGTTGGCTTTGCTACTGCCAGTGCAGAACGATTTGCCTATGGTGCAGTCTCTCTCTTGGATTCCCTGGGAGTGACGGATGTCATCTGCTGCGGCTGTGAAGAAGGGCTTTCTCTGGAAGAGGTTCAAATTATAGCCGGAATCCTGGCAAAGGAGCCTGAGGCATATCAAATGAGTCTGCGGGAACAATTAAAAAACGGCTTCTCCTATCCGGCAGCCAGAGAGAAGGCTCTCTGTGCCTATCTGACAGAAACCGGGCAGGATGCCCTGGCCCATAAGGCCGGCCTTTCTTTGTCTTCTCCCAATGCCATTTTAACCATTGAATATGCCAAAGCACTGGCGCGGCTGTCCTCCTCCATTAAGTTAGAGACCATTCCCAGAAAGGGAGGATATCATTCTCCTGAGATTGTAACATCAGAGCATATGGGTTATTCCTCTGCCACAGCTGTCCGGAAACTGATACTGGAAGCATGGAAGGATACAGGCACAAGAGATGGACAATCCCTGGAGCAGATGGAAGAAACTCTGATAGACAGAATACCCGGACTGGAGGAGGCTCTTCCCTCCTCTACCATAGAAATGATAAAGCGGGAACCCTGGTTCATGGATGAGGGAGATTTTTCAGAGATGCTGGGCTATCGGCTATGGTCTCTCATGGGAAAATCTTTGACAGAATATCAGGATGTGACAGACGATCTGGCTCATCGCATTCAAAACAAGATTCAGAATCCGAAAGGCGGGTACAAAAACTGGGAGAACCTGTCAGAACAATTAAAAACCAGAGAATTGACCAGAAGCAGAATCGACAGAGCTTTGTTGCACATTCTGCTGGATATGAAGAAATCAGGAATGGCGGAAAAACCCCTCTATGCCAGAGTTCTGGGATTTCGTCAATCTTCCACTCCGATTCTGAAAAAGATCAAAGAAAATAAGGGAATTCCCCTGGTGACAAATATGGCAGCAGCCAATGATGTCCTGGCAGCCTGGTATGAGGAACAGGGAACTCAGACTACAGGCAGTCTGGCTCAGGAAATGCTGGCTCAGGATGTGACAGCTGCTCATTTATATGAATTGGCGAAACAGATCAAATATCCCATATTGGGAAAAAATGAATATACACAGGAGATCATTCGTTATGGAATGTAAATCCGGACTGATTCCGTTAAGACATCTTACGAAAAAGGAATGTAAGCAGATAGGAAAAGAAATCGCCGAGGCATTTTTAGGGGAAGCAAATATGTTTTCCGAAAATTTAACCCGGGAGGAATGTATTCGGTATTTTCAGATTATAACCGACTATTACTGCCATGCCGGCTGTCTCTATGCCTCTTCTCCTGCCCAGGAAGGTTGGATTGCCTACTATACTCAGAGCCAGTCCCCTGGTTTCTTCTCTACCGTATGGATGGGGATCCGCTTATTTTTATCTATTCCCTATGCGTCTTTAATGAAAACCGGACAGGTACCTTCGGGCTGGATCTACTATAAGGATCTCTATGCTGAGAAATCTGATTTTATCGATGTGGCTATGGTGGCAGTCAAAAAAAGCTGCCAGGGGCAAGGTTACCTGCATACCTTATTGGCAGAGCCCATGGCCTTAGCCAGGCAGAAAAAAATTCCCTGTATCCTGGAAACCGATAACAGCCGCAATGCGGCAAAATACCAGCACTGCGGCTTTACTTCTGTACAGGATATGGCCTTTGGAGACACTATCCATCTATATGCCATGGAATACGGAGGAGAGTGAGAAGGATATTTTCCATCTCATCATTTGGTAATGACCTCCACTCCAAACCGATAGGCTGCATGGGAGGAAATTTCTTCGGAAGCAGTCTCAGCCTGGATATAAACATACTGTCCCTTTTTTACCACCAGTTTACCATCACCGGTAAGAGCCGGTGTCTCTTTGGCAATCTGAGCAGGGGTATTCTCATCCGGCGCCTGATCTAAAATATATACATTCCAGACTACCTCATCCGATGAATCTGCCTGAAAATAATAAGTGCCGCTTAAGGTGCAAGGATAAAAAGCCGCCTGATTTTCATCCAGATCCTCTCCTGTCACGGTAATGATATCCATAACGGTAGTACCGCTAATAACACCCAGGCTATCATCTTTTTGCGTATAGGCTGTACTAGGTTCCGAAGCAGTGGTCTCTGTCTCAGAAACAGGCGCTTCGGTTTCTGCAGGGGCACTGGTAGTGGGAGCAGCCGTTGTCTCCGTTAATACCACTGTCACCTCCTGATCTGCCTTGGACTTGCAGGCAGTCAAAGCAGTCATCCCAAACAGTAAACAACCACAAGCGAACATTCCGCGCAGCACTCTGTTTTTCATAAGGTACCTCCTTCAAGCATTGCTGATTTTATCTATGGTTCATTTACAATATTTTACCACAATTACGCCTATCTTTCTATATTTTTACGAAATACGACAAGGGCGATGGGTATTTTTTACTCAAATTAACTTACTAAGCTTATCCAGAAATGCTTCTTCGCCAAAAGTATTGACCTTGAAAAACATTGCCT
>CAYMSZ010000213.1:0-2804 GCA_964393285.1 uncultured Lachnospiraceae bacterium
GGGTAAGGGCTAACTTCTGATACTCTTTTGCCAAGGCTAGACCGCCTTTTACAAAGCCATCTGCATATTGCTTCCGAATCTGCCAGGCATAGCGCATCTCAGGGTCGATGAATTTGGCTTCTTCAAAATCCAGAATCTCCATGGCATCGGAAGAGATATCCTGATAGAACTGTTTCATGGATTGAATAATCAGCTGCCCGGCATCGGCTACAGAATACACACCGCCGTTGGGAAGGACGATCTTCACGGTCTTCAGATCGTAGTGAGCAGCGTTCTTGAAGTTCTGGACGGCCTGAACCTGATCTTTCAGGGAGAAGGGCTGTGTCGGAGTCCCCATGAGATAAATCAATAATAGCTGTGCAAACTTCAGATCCCGGACATCGATGCCCTCCGGGCATAAAGGATTTAAGTCGAACATACGCAGCTCAATGTGATCCACTCCTTCTGTCCGGAGCCGTTCCAGATTGTTGTTGCCACGGGGCTTTAGGCGGATAGGGTAATACAGCTCAGTGGGAGCAGCAATCAACCCCATGTCCACATAATACTGCATCCGTCCGGTATAGGCTTCCATGCTGGAATAATCAAACATAGGGGTAAAGTAGTTCCAATACCCCAGCTCGCTGCACCGGGTAGATGCCATCCCGTTGAATTCATTTTCACCAAAGCGGCCCTTCTCTACAAAAGAGCTATCTAACAAGGGACTTGCCGCCGTCACTGCCGTCAAGATCCAGCCATAGGCGGCAGCCTGCCCGGCCAAAGCCAGATAGACCTGATTTTTATACAAGGAGTAGTCCGTTAGGCCACTGAGGGAAAAGTCGGCCCGGAGCAATTCTTCTGAAAAAGAAAAATTCACATGGATACCGCTGAAGGTCATTTTGTATCGGCCATACCGGTCAGAAAGGTATTCCCGATAGCTGGTTTTAGAGGACTTGCCGCCCTCAAAACGGGCAACAGGAATATCAGCCTCGTTGATGATAAAGGGAGGACTGGAAAAGGGCCAGAGTAATTCCGGCTCCTTAAGCTCTGCCAGCTTTCGCTGTATGGTGCAGGTGTAGGAATAGAGATTTTTTACCGCGTCCTCTGCCTTATGGAGCACCGGCGTGTTGATCTCTGTCTGATTTTCGCAAAAATCTCTTACAATATGTTCATGATCCGGAAAAGGATGGGGCGTATGAGCCATATATCCCTCCGGTGTGATACGAAGACTTTCCTTTTCTAACCCAAAATTTCCTTGAAAAAGCAGAGATCTTACGGTCTCATTCTCTACATGAAACATTGCTTTATCCCCCTCAGTTGGCTCTCGCCAAAATATAATCCATCTGATGCTGCCAGCTGTCCCGGTTATCTGCCCGAAGCAGGAAAGCATGATCTCCCATATCCGGTGCCAGCACGGCATCTACCTCGAAATCTTCTATGATCTGATCCCCCAATTCTCTGCGGATTTCCTCGTCAGAATGTGCATAAGAGATGGCGTGACGCCGTCCTATGTGGGTAATATAATGCCGGAATTGATTGCTCATAAAGCAGCGGTCATAGATGAGACTGTCAGCCCAGATGGTATACACATCTGTGTCAAAGGCATAATTCATCTTATCCGGGATTCGACCGCCGGGAGCCCGCATGTTGACTTCCAACCCTACAATATCTCCCTGTTTTCCCAGACCTTCTTTATCTGCATCCAGACGGAAAAATTCGAAATGGAAGAATCGATTTCTGGTGTCATATTCCTTCAACAGACGAGAGCCGGCCTCATACAGATCCTCCGGAACTGCCTGACAATAGCTGATGATATCATCTCCATGGGCAGCATCCATAAGACTTTTAGGGAGAACCTGGCTGGCAGCGAAGAGGGCATTTCGATGACTGTCGGTAATACCGTCAAAGGTCTCCACATGACCGGGAACACATTCCTCTTCTATGTATACGACGGCAGGATCTTTCTCATGCCAGAAAGAACGGAGGGCTTCCTCATGATTGAACTTATGGGTGTCGCTGGCTCCCATGCCGTGATCCGGCTTTACGATGATGGGATATCCCACCCGTTCGGCGAAGGAAAGTGCCTCATCCAGACTGCCTGGAAGGATCCAGCGGGCAGCAGGAATCCCTGCCCGTTCATAGGCAGCCTTCATTTCCGACTTGTGATTCATGACAGCGAGGGCATCCGACTTGGGGCCTGACGAAATGTTAAAATCTGTTCGGATTCTGGCATCCAGCTCCAGCCAGTATTCATTCTGACTTTCTATATAATCAATACGACCATACCGGGAGATCAGGTCTGCCACAGCCCGGTAAACCAAGTCGTAATCCTGAAGGCTTGCCACATAGCGGTAATCGGTAAGGGCCTCCTGGCAGGAAAGAGAGAGACCTTCCCAGGGACTGTCGCCTATGCCTAAAACAGTGACACCTCTGGCCTTCAGACGATCACAAAACTGATAAAAATGACGAGGATAATTTGGGGAAATGAAAATTACATTCATAAAGAAGCTCCTTTCCGAATCTTACGACAGTGCCCGGACAAAAAGCAAGAATTCCATGTGATAACGAAAACTTTTGGATCGGTGTGATGCAAAGCAGACGAAAACACCTGGTCATATAGCTATGCCGGGAGAACAACATTCGACTGCAACACGCGATGAGAAGGGACAAGGGTTGTTCAAACTCGTTGTTCGTATCATACCCTTACATTGGTATCCTGTCAATATGATTAAAAAATGATAGCAGAAATTATAGCTGCCATAAGAAATTATACCTGCTTCCTTACATATTCCAGAAATTCTTCTGCTACCCGGGACAGAGAATGGTTT
>CAYMSZ010000214.1:0-2781 GCA_964393285.1 uncultured Lachnospiraceae bacterium
ATAGAAATCATATAGGACAGCTCGTCGTTGGAAAATTGAATGTCAAATGCATTTTCCAGGGGTTTCAAAATATCCCGCAGATCGTTGTACAGCCGCTTGTTGCGGGAGAGAATGGCATCCCGGTTGGTATTTTCCGGCACCTCTTCGTGGAGGATCTGGTGGTAGATGGCGCTGGCAATATGCATGAACAATCCCACCTCCTGATCTTCTGTAAATCCCCGGATAATTTTCCGGATTTTCTCCATAACCCGAGGCAGGTGGCGTTTCAGCAGGTTAATATTCAGCTCCGGCATCTCTTCTGCCATGCTCTGATAGATGATATCGTAGTCCATGGTAGTGGAGAACTTTACATTTTTCAGAGAGAGAAGGATATCCAGCTTATCCACAGGTGTTTCAAACAGCTGCGTCACAGGTATAAAAGGAATTCCGTGTAATGTCGGATCATAGGTACCGATGACATATAAAATTTCATGATCCTGTCGAATCCGGTTCACCTCATCCAGCAGGAATTTTTTATCATTGGTAGCAATGGGAACAATGTCCACATCATCCAGTGTCAGATACTTTTCCAGATAATTTTTCATCTGAACGGCCCCGCCATGACCGCTCATGCACAGTGTAATGATGATTTTGGGATTGACATGGCGTCTGTAGCTTTCCGCCAGAGAAATATAGCTGCTCTGATACCGTTCCAGAACACTGTCATACAGTTCATCCAAAGTATCCAGGCTGGTAGCCTTGCGACTGCCCTCCATTGCTAACAGGGTAGCCGGCATTTCCAGGGTACGAATTTCGATTCCGGTTTCCTTGGAAATCATGTCTGTCATGGTTTTAATGGAGCCCATATCATAAATGATCAGAATTCCCTCTCCATCATCCACCTGTCGGATTTTCTTTTCCAGTTCTTCGTAAGCCTCATGCATGTCCATGGAAAGAGGCATATCAAAGGCATACACATTGTCGCATTTTGCCAGATCGTTAACTACCTTTGCCATGGAGGAGGCGGTGCTGTCTCCATGCATGGCAATCAGAATGGTGGGCTTGTGTCTGTCGCTCTTTGTCACAGCAGCTTCCGTCAAAAACAGGGTAATAAAAACCACTTCATCCATAGACAGTCTGACCTGAAACTCTTTTTCGATCTCTGCGGCAAATTTCATGCAGAAGGCATATTCTTCCCTATGTTTTTCTGCTGTTTCCATAATTCGTTCATTGGGCAGGTACTGACTCCGTCCAGGGTGTTCCAGGGTAGCCTGTATGTGAAGGCATAAACCATAGAATACTGCTTCTGTGTATACCCGATCAAAATGGGTAGAGGCTTCCCGAAGGAAGTTTTCCACCAGGTTGATGATTTTTTTATCTACTGTTTTTTCCAGATTCGTCCGACTGAGGCTGTCATTGTTCAGCTGGTACATCATGTCACGCATATCATATTCCAGATCCGCATTGACAATGGCGTTGATCTCCTCTCTGCCGATTCCTCTGGCTCGCAGCATCTCCGTCTTGCGGTCGATTCGCTGGTACATGGACTCGTGAGCATAGAGCCCCTCTGTCTTTGCAGGGGTTTGTCCTTCTAATCTCTCCTCCCGTTCCATGCCATTGGCGGTAAAGACATAGGTATAGGCATGGGAAATCAGTTTTTCTACTTCCTCATGTCGATTTTTATAATAGAGTAAGCCTTTTCTCACCATGGGAGGAAAATCATTCAGATGGACATACATCTGGTTTGCCTCCCGGTTGAAATTTCTGCTATAGGCATTGGCACAGCCTAATTTCATATCGTTTTGCAGCTGCTTGATGTTCCCCTCACAGCGATACAGTAAAAGAGAATGTAGAAGTTCTGCATCCACTCGAATATCTTTTCTGATTCTGGCTGCTTCTTTTTTAAACTGCTCCTGTACCAGATAAAACCGATCTTCCAGGGGGCGATCAATGAGAGCAGGCAGTTCTATTCTGACAGAGAACTGCGTCGTATAGGAATCCAGAACAGAGCGTTTACAGCTATCGTCTATGGTAGCAATGAGAATCATATTCTGGAGTTCTTTCCGGTTTCTCTCGATCATATCAAATAGTTCATCTCTGGCCTGCACCGACAGCAATTCTGCATGATGAATGCATAGAATTCCGCCTTGTGCCCGAAAAATGGCGCTGTCTTCCAGCCTGTCATTGCCAAAGAGCCCTCGGTACATCTGGTCGTCTTCCCCTTCATAGTAGCTGCAGTTGAACCGGATAAAGGGTGCATTCTCCCGGATGACTCCATTGGATCTGGCAAAGGATGCCATAAGCTCTGCCAGATGGCTTTTGCCGGAGCCTGCCGGTCCTGCAATCAGGGTATTCATGCTGTGCTCCGGATAGAGGATGGCAGCTTTTGCCAGCTGGACCATATGTTTCATACTGCCGTCGGCTCCGATGAGATTCTGGAAGCAGGATTCTTCTTTTTTACTGGCCGGATCTGTCTGACGCAGGCAATACAGCACAGGTCTTCCCGGCAGCTTTTCCAGCTTTCCCTCTTCCACCAGGTCATTAAGCAGGGTACTCAAATTTGAGCGTTGCATGGATAAACGCTCTGATAATTCCTGGGTGGTAAATTTGTGGGGTTCACGATTACTCTCTTCCGCCGCCTGTTGGGCGATGTAGTCAAATAGTATTTCTTTTTTGGTTTTCATTTTCCACCTCAAACCTTATCTTTGACCTAAAACAGTAGGGGGATGTGTATAATCATATTTTATACTGTTTAAATTTTTGTGTCAATGTATATGGCAGATATATCCCACCCAAAATACG
>CAYMSZ010000215.1:0-2754 GCA_964393285.1 uncultured Lachnospiraceae bacterium
CAATATGAGAACATAGGAATTTTCCTTAAAAATAGCTGTCAATAGCAGTCGCTTTTGACAGCTATTTTTCGTATCTGAAAATAATTCAATTGATTTCTATACCGGAATCAAGTATACTCAAGAGAGGTTGTTGACCTAGAAAGTACGAGGTTAGGAATGGAAGAAATGTTAAAAGTGGCTTTGGATGCCATGGGCGGAGATAATGCCCCTGATGAGATTATCAAGGGTGCTATGGAAGCCATGGAGAAGAAGCCGAATATTAAGATTTTTCTGGTTGGACCAAGTGAATTGCTGAAAGAAAAATGTGGGGCCTATTCCTACGATTCCTCCCGTCTGGAGATCGTGAATGCCACAGAAGTAATCAGCTGCGAGGAAGCTCCCGTCAGTGCCATTCGTCACAAAAAGGATTCCTCTATTGTAGTTGCTTTGAAACTGGTAAAGGACGGTCAGGCAGATGCTTTTGTTTCTGCAGGCAGCACAGGTGCCGTACTGGTAGGCGCCCAGCTGATCGTGGGACGCATGAAGGGTGTCAAAAGACCTCCTCTGGGTGTTTTTATCCCCACAACAAAGGGTGTGTCCTTGCTGGTAGATAATGGTGCCAATGTAGACGCCAGACCGGAACATCTGCTGCAGTTTGCCAGACTGGGATCGGTGTATTATGAGAATGCCATGGGAGTGAAACATCCTAAGGTTGCTCTGGTCAATATCGGACTGGAGGAGGAAAAGGGCAATGCTTTGGTAAAGGCTACCTATCCTCTCCTGAAGGAGTGCAAGGATATTCATTTTATCGGCAATATCGAAGCCCGTGAGATCCCCAATGGCTATGCAGATATTATTGTCTGCGAGGGCTTTACCGGTAACGTCATTCTGAAGATGTATGAAGGCGTAGGCGGCGCTTTGATTTCTGAGATCAAAAAAGGACTCATGTCCACCACCAGAAGCAAGCTGGGAGCATTGCTGATCAAACCTGCTTTAAAGAAGACGGTGAAGAAGTTTGATGCGACGGAATACGGCGGAGCGCCTATGCTGGGATTGAATGGTCTGGTCGTCAAGACTCATGGCAGTTCCAAATCCAAAGAGGTATGTAACGCACTGATCCAGTGCCTTACCTTTAAGGAACAGCGGATTCATGAGAAGCTGCGCTGCCTTTATCCGGATACCGCAGGGACAGAGGAAGCCGGAGAAGAATAAACAAACAATCTGTTGAACCCAACAGAATAAAAGAGAAAGAGGTTAACGAATATGGAATTTGAAAAATTATGTAAAATCATTGCAGACGTATTGGACATTAGCGAGGATAAGATCACAGAGGATACCGCTTTTGCAGATCTGGATGCCGATTCTCTGGATTTGTATCAGATCATTACAGAGATTGGCGACGAGTTCAGCATTGATATCAGCGATGAAGATGCCGAGTCTATCGTTACGGTAGGAGATGCCCTGGAGAAGATCAAGCAGGCTCTGTAAGGCAGTTTGCCGGAAGATACGTTCGGTCACAGAAGAAAAAAATATTTTGGGATGCCGATATAGAACAGCCCCTCCTTTCGAAGGGCTGTTTTATATGGGAATCGGCAGTACAGGGAAATATTTCAAAGAAGGAGGAAAGCATGAAACAGGAATTTGATCTGAGCAAATTGGAACAGACCATTCATTATACCTTCCGAGACGCCGCTTTGCTGCAGCGTGCCATGACGCACAGCTCATATATCAATGAACACCATCTTCAGAAGATGGATTGCAATGAGCGGCTGGAATTTCTGGGAGATGCGGTACTGGAAATTGTGTCCAGTGAATTTCTCTATTTTAAATATCCCAAGGAACCGGAAGGTCAGCTGACCAGACTGCGCGCCAGTATGGTGTGTGAGCCTACTCTGGATTTTTGTGCCAGAGCCTTTGGCCTTCAGAATTATCTGATTCTTGGACGAGGAGAGGAGACCACAGGAGGCAGAAACCGAGCCTCTCTGGTGTCGGATGCCCTGGAAGCTTTAATTGGTGCCATTTATCTGGATGGCGGTTTTGCTAGCGCAAAGGAGTTTATTTTACAGTTTGTCCTGAACGACCTGGAGCACAAAAAACTCTTTTTTGATAGCAAGACCATCCTGCAGGAGATGGTACAAAAAGAAGATGGCAGCGGTCATTTGAATTATGTGCTGGTAGGAGAGACCGGTCCGGATCATGAGAAGGAGTTTCATGTACAGGTATGTGTAGATGAGACCGTCATGGGAGAAGGCGTTGGTCATACAAAGAAAACGGCAGAACAGAAGGCAGCCTATCAGGCAATTTTACGGATTCAAAAAGAACAGGAATAAGCGGATATGTATTTAAAGCGAATAGAAGTATCTGGATTTAAATCTTTTGCCAATCGAATCAATCTGGATTTTACAGATGGAATTACCTGTATTGTAGGCCCTAACGGCAGTGGTAAGAGCAATGTGGCGGATGCAGTGCGTTGGGTGTTAGGTGAGCAGAGCGCCAAGCAGCTTCGTGGCTCCAATATGCAGGATGTTATTTTCTCGGGAACGCAGACGCGAAAGCCCCAGGGATCTGCCTTTGTGGCCATTACCCTGGATAATGCAGACCGGAGTCTGAATTTTGACAGTGATGAGGTAACCGTATCCCGCAGACTGTACCGTTCCGGAGAGAGTGAATATAAGATGAATGGGGCAGACTGCCGATTGAAAGATGTCTATGAATTATTCTATGACACCGGTATCGGTAAGGAGGGCTATTCCATTATCGGTCAGGGCCAGATTG
>CAYMSZ010000216.1:0-2739 GCA_964393285.1 uncultured Lachnospiraceae bacterium
GACAACCACAATTACTGCATCGCCGCTTCATAAAGGGGCATCAGCTCTTCGGGTACCACAGATTCCCGAACACTGTCCCATTCAATTTCATCAGTGGATACGATACTGACATAGACATAGTTAGGCATGCAGACGATGGGAATAATGGTACCGGGTTCAATGACACCCTGGTACACACAGACCTGATCCGGGCAGTTGGCAGATTCCATATAGACACCGCCGTTTTCAATGTGGATGATGTTTTCTCCGCTGCTGTAGATATTAGGGAAAGTGTATTCGCCATCTTCATCAATAGAAATCAATGCTTCTACCCGGTTATTGACCGATACCTGTACATAGTAGGAAATGTCATCTCCTGTCTCTTCAACGGTTTTTGTAGTGGAACGGAAATAGACATAGATGCCAATGCCTATGGCAGCCAGTACGGCTAACAGCAGGACATCGTAGATCCACTTGTGTTTTTTCCTGGTGGACTCCTCTGCAGGATTTTCTACAGAGTTTTTAATAGATTTATTCTGATTCATATGATAAATTCCTTTCTTCATGGTTTACATTCCGGTTTGTTCTGTGATAGAATAGCACAGAATTTAGACAGTACCGTTCTTTTGGTAGATGATCCACAGTCCCTTCAGGAGAAGGTCATCATCCAGAATGATGTCCCTCTTGCAATAGGGTACGATCAGGTGGGCGAAACCGCCGGTGGCGATGATAGTCGCTTTTTGCCCCAGCTCTTCTTCCATCCGGCCGATCATGCCGTCAATCATAGAGGCAGTACCGTAGACGGAACCGCTGCGCATGGAGTCCATGGTGTTGGTAGCAATGACGCAACCGGGGTTTTCCAGATTGATCTTAGGCAGCTGAGCAGTCCGACTCACCAGAGAGTCCAGGGAGACCTGAAGACCGGGGATGAAAGCACCGCCGATATATTGACCCTTTTCGTTGACTACCGTCATGGTAGTGGCTGTGCCCAGGTCAATGAGGATCAAAGGCAGGGGATAATCCCGTAAAGCGGCCACAGCGGCCACGATGAGATCAGCTCCTACAGAGGAGGGATTGTCCACCATAAGGGGAAGACCGGTCTTTGTACCGGAGTTAACCAGGGTGGCAGTAAGGCCGGTGACCTTTTTCACCGACAGTCTCAGTGTGGTAGAGACAGGAGGCACCACAGAGGCGATGATCGCTCCTTCCAGCTCATGGTTGGAGATATGGTGCAGCTCCAGAATGTTTTTTAAATCAATGGCGTACTCCAGCTCCGTCTTTAACTGATCGGTGCGGAGACGTTCTACAAAATAGGTTTTTGTTTCATCGATACATCCGATGACGATATGGGTATTGCCAATGTCTACTGCGAGAATCATAATAGAATCCTTTCTATAAAAGAGAGCAGATTTTCGATTCCGCTCGTCTTGGCATAGTATACCATAGATTTTCCATGGGAACAACCTGCTCAACAGGTGAAAATCTTGTGTCGGGGAAGAAGGACTTTACAAAGCCTTTCCCATTAGACAGGAAGCAATAGAAAATGATAAATTTTCAGGAGATAAGAAAATGGAAGCAAAATTACAGGGAAAAACAGTGGTAGTCGCCGTCAGCGGCAGCATTGCAGCCTACAAGGCTCCGAATATTGTACGGATGTGCAAGAAAATGGGAGCAGATGTGGAAGTGCTGATGACCCGGAATGCCACCCAGTTTATCAATCCCATCACCTTTGAATCCTTGACGGGACATAAATGTCTGGTGGACACCTTTGACCGGAATTTTGAATTTAGCGTAGAGCATGTGGCATTGGCCAAGAGAGCCGATGTGGTACTGCTGGCACCTGCTTCTGCCAATGTCATCGGCAAGATTGCCTGGGGCATTGCAGATGATATGCTGACGACAACCATGATGGCCTGCACTTGCCCTAAGATCATTGCGCCGGCTATGAATCACAATATGTTCCATAATCCCATTGTTCAGGATAATCTGAAACGCCTGTCGGAGTTTGGTTATGAGATTGTCACACCGGCTCATGGGATGCTGGCCAATGGAGATATGGGTGACGGAAGAATGCCGGAGGAAAGTCTTCTGGTGGAGTACATTCTTCGTGCCATCGCCTGTGAAAAGGATCTGGCGGGAAAACATATCCTGGTGACAGCAGGACCCACCAGGGAAGCCATTGATCCGGTCCGCTTTATCAGCAACCGCTCTACAGGCAAGATGGGATATGCCATCGCCAGGGCTGCCAGGGACAGAGGAGCTCAGGTAACATTGGTGACGGGGCCGGTATCCATACAGCCACCGGCATTTGTAGAAGTGGTGCCGGTAGAGTCGGCAGAGGAAATGTATCAGGCAGTCATGGTACGAGCCGAGGCCCAGGACATGATCATTAAGACGGCTGCTGTGGCAGACTATCGGCCGGAGACGGTAGCAGAAGAAAAAATCAAAAAGTCAGAGGATGATATGTCCATCTCCCTGGTTCGTACCAGGGACATCCTGGGAGCATTGGGAGCTTCCAGAAAAGCAGGCCAGGTGATCTGCGGATTTTCCATGGAGACAGAGCATATGCTGGAAAATGCCCAGGGAAAATTAAAGAAAAAACATGTGGACATGATCGTGGCAAACAATGTAAAGGATGCCGGCGCCGGCTTTGGCGTAGATACCAATCTGGTAACGATTGTAACAGAAAAAGGAGCAGAAAAGCTGCCCCTTATGAGTAAGGATCAGGTGGCTCATGCCATCCTGGATCGGATGAAAGAC
>CAYMSZ010000217.1:0-2727 GCA_964393285.1 uncultured Lachnospiraceae bacterium
GGTGCCCGGATCCCCATGGATTCCTTGATCTGGTTCAGGGTTTGCTGTCTGGGTAGATCGGCATGCTCCAATACAGGAAAGACATGCCAGCATAACTGCCAATAATTCTTGAAATACTCATAAAGCCGATGAACCGCTCCGACGATCCACACCACCAGTAGCAGCTCACAGAATACGGTAAGCAAGGAATTAGAAAGCAGCAAGAACCCATAGCCCGGCAGACTCCAAAGGTAGATATCGGCGACAATCCCTAAGACCACCAGCAGGAAGAACAAAACAGCGACAATATGTAAACCCATATAGATAGCCGTCACATTCTCCTGCCGGTCAAATCTTTTCTGAATGAGCCACCAGATGATATATAATACAGAGCCTGCCAGATCTGTCAGCAATACGCACAGAACCAGCTTATCCATGGTAGTTGTCCAAGATCTCCTTCATTTTGTTGTATTCATCTTCAGAAACGTCGGTTTTCATCAGTGTTTCCAGCATCACGCTGGGGGAATCTCCGAAGGTAAACTTACCGAACCGCTTGATCTCTCTCAGACGAAATTCTTCCTCTGAAATCACAGCCCGGAAGGTGTATGCCTGGTGGATTTTACGATCCTGAACCAGGAAACCACGGTCTACCAACATGAGTACCAGAGTGTTAATACTGGATTTTGAGAAACGTACGCCACACTTTACTTCCATGCGGTCGATGATGTCCTGGATGGTAACTCTGTCAGCTGCATCCCAGACGCACTGCATGATCATCTGCTGGCGCTCGCCTATCTCGCTTTTGTCCATCTTTCCAAGAGTCTTCATTTGTATTACTCCTTCTATATTACAGTGGATCGGAGCAACAAAAACCTGGATTTAGAATCTGTGCGGGAAATACTAGTTGTCTCATCATAAGGTAGTGGTGATCCGATAAAACATAATACGACAAGATCATTATACCTCTCCACTTGACTGAACTCAACGTTCTACAGTTCTAAAATTATCATAGAATGACAGGAATTGCAATAGAGAAATGTAAAAAAGAGAAAATGGCCGCGATTTCGACACTTTTTAATGACTTTTGTCCGACATAATGCGTATTCGAATCAAATCCGATTAAGTATAATAAAACAAAAAAGGAGCCAACCTATGACAATTGAGGATTTTGGAGAGTTGTTTCGCAGTCGAATGAACGAATTATGCGACGGCGAAACCCGACGTTCTCTTCGGAAAATCAGTGAAGAGCTGGGACGTAGTCACGGGTATCTGGACGAAAGATACAACAACCCCACTAAGGTATATGTGAGAGATATTATTGCCATATGCGAGAGGTTTCAGTTGCCCCTCAGTTATTTTATGGAGGATGACAACAGTCCGGAAAGAGAACAGAAAAGTCGATTTGAAAAGATGGCAGCACAGATGGACACAGAGGATGTAGAGCATGTGCTGTGGTACATGGAGCACTATAAGGATAGGGCGAAAACAGAGAAAGAAAAACGGCAGCAAAAGAAAGAAGGTCTTGGCCAGGACACATAATCAGGCGGTTTCTGATAAAGTGTTTCCCTGCCTGGACCTTTTTATTTTGGTAAGAAGGCAGGGAAGCTGTCAGGATATCAGGACACCAAATGAAAAGCAAGAAAAAGACTCATACCAATTCCCACAAGGGTAGCAAAAAGAGCGCCGGGGAGGGTGTATCGAGTTTTTTTTATGTTCACCGACATAAAGTAGACAGACATGGTGTAAAAAATAGTTTCGGTGCTGCACAGAGCCAGGGCAGCGGCAAAGCCAATCCGGGAATCTGTGCCGTATTCTTGCATGATATCCAGTGCCAGCCCTGTGGCGGCAGAGGAGGAAAAAAGCTTGACAAGCATAAGGGAGAGAAAATCAGGCAGGACATACTCGGCCGGGAGGAAGCAGCTTAACAGGCTGGCAAGAAGGCTCCCCAGCCAATCTAAAAATCCGCTGGCCCGCAGGATGGCTACAGCTGCCATGAGACCGATGAGAGTAGGGAGAACCCCGAGAACCGTCTGAAAGCCGGTTTTGGCTCCCTGAACAAAATCGTCATAAACAGGGCGGTGATGGAGAATGCCGTTCCCTACGATATAGAAGATCACCAGAGGCAGCAGCATATCCGACAGATACAAAAGAAGGTTCATGGCCAGATCCTTTCCAATAATTTAGCAGCGGCAATACCTGCCAGAGTAGAGGCGGTAGTAGCAAGAAGTCCAGGCATGAGAATCGCCGCCGGGTTTGCAGAGCCGTATTGACTTCGATAGGCAATCATGTTGATGGGGATAAGCTGGAGGGAGGACATATTTAAGATCAGGAAGTTGCACATATCGTTGGAGGCAGCTCCCTTATGGAGACTTTTTAGCTCCTTCATAGCCTCCAGCCCTGCCGGAGTAGCCGCCCAGCCTAAACCCAGCAGATTGGCTACCACATTGGTGGAGATGGCGGCCTCTGCCGGATGTCCCGGAGGAACGCCGGGAAAGAGAAATCTAAGGAGGGGGCGGAGGAGGCGGGTCAGCTGCTCCAGGAGACCGGAGTTTCTGGCGATTTCCAGGATTCCGGTCCAGAAGGATAATAATCCCAGCATGGTGATGCACAGATCTACGGCAGCACCGGCGCTGGACAGCAGCTCATTGGTGACGGCACCTAAGGTACCGTGTATGGCACCCCAGGCTACGCCAATGAGAATCATACCACCCCATAACCAGTTTAACATACGCTTTTTCTCCTATCCGG
>CAYMSZ010000218.1:0-2634 GCA_964393285.1 uncultured Lachnospiraceae bacterium
TTTTTTCTTGGAATTTTAAACTTACAAAAGGCTTGAACTTACTTTTCAGTGTGATGCATTTTTTCCTTTTCTTCCTGCTCTTCCAGTTCCTTTTCCTCGTTCTTACTCTCCCAGTGGAGCAAGAGAACGATAGCTGCGCGAAGGGCTACCAGAGCGCCGATGTTAACGCAGATTTTCCAGTCAGTGGCCAGAACGGAGCCGATGATCTCACCGCCTAAGAGGAAGCCTAAGGACATGGACATGCCATGAGCCAGTTCCAGGTGGGTTCTCTTATCGCCCTTCAGATACAGGATCACGCCGCGAATACCACTCCACAGCAGGATCAGTACACCAATGATCTCGAAGAAAATTTCACCGTATTCTACGGCCACATGAATGAGTTCTTCTAAAAAATTTAACATGATCATTTCTCCTATGTTATTGAATTGTTCATGGGACATTCTAACATTAGTTGGCATCTTTGACAAGTGAAACTATTGTGCTATACTGAAAGGAAATGGCACAGCAACGAACGAGGAGGCTTTTTATGCGGTTATATACATATCAGATCCAATCACAGGACATTATAGAAGTAGGAATTGGAAATGCAGAGGGAACAGCCCTGCGTCCGATTCGGGAGCTGGGATTGACCTATGAAACCATGAATGCATTAATTGAGAAGGCAACAGAACGGGAATGGCACCAATTAGCCAGGGGAGTGGAAGAGGAGACAGGTAGCTGGATTCCTCTGGAACAGGTACGGCTTCTGGCACCTATTCCCAACCCCCGCCAGGACATGATCTGTCTGGGAATCAATTATATGGCCCATGCCGTGGAGTCAGCCAGATATAAGGAAGAGGCATTTGGAGGGGAGAGACCCTATGCCGTCTATTTCTCGAAAAGAGTAGGAGAGGCAGTGGCAGACGGCGGCGTGATTCCTGCTTATGAAGGACTGGTGGATAGTCTGGATTACGAGGCAGAGCTGGCTGTTATTATCGGAAAGGATGCCAAAAATGTGACGGAGGAAGAAGCTCGTTCTTATATTCTGGGTTATACTGTTATTAATGATGTCAGTGCCAGAAATCTGCAGACTCGTCATAAACAATGGTATTTTGCAAAAAGTCTGGATGGTTTTACACCTATGGGGCCTTGCATTGTCACAGCAGAGGAGATTCCCTGGCCGGTTCATCTGGGAGTGCGCAGCTATGTAAACGGAGAATTGAGACAGGACAGCAATACGGAATTGCTGATCTTTGATATTCCTCATGTCATATCAGAATTATCTCAGGGTATGACATTGAAGGCTGGCACCATTATCGCCACCGGTACACCGGCAGGAGTAGGTATGGGCTTTGTGCCGCCTCGTTTCCTGAAAAAAGGAGATCAGGTCATCTGTGAGGTGGAAAGAATCGGTCGGATTACCAACATAGTGGGGTAAAAATACCTTTTGACCCCAACAACATCATGAAAATAGGGGGAGGTTGGTTACAATATGAAGTTGCAAATAGATTTAAATAAAGAATATGGACTGGTCTTAGAAGGCGGTGGCGCCAAGGGAGCCTATCAGATCGGTGCCTGGAAGGCGCTCAGGGAAGCCGGTGTGAAGATCAAGGGCATCTCAGGGGTATCGGTAGGAGCCTTAAACGGTGCTTTGATCTGCATGGACGATCTGGATAAGGCCAATGAGATATGGGAGAATATTTCCTATTCTCAGGTTATGGATGTAGATGATGACCAGATGGATCGGATTCTGCACAGGGATTTGAAAGGAATCCGGCTGGATGAGGTGGTGCAGGATAGTCTCCGGGTAGTGCGGGAGCATGGAATGGATGTGACGCCTTTGCGCAGTCTCATAGGCAGGTTATGCCAGGAAGATCTGATCCGCAATTCTCCTATGGACTTATATATTGTTACCTATTCTCTGTCCGATCATAAGCTCCTGGATATCAGTGCAAAGGATGTGCCGGAGGGATTGATAAGCGACATGCTGTTAGCCAGCGCATATTTGCCTGCTTTCAAGCGGGAGCCTCTTCATGGGAAACACTATGTGGACGGAGGAGTACAGGACAGGGTTCCCCTGGATTCACTGATTCAGAGGGGCTATGAGGATATCATTGTTCTTCGCATCAATGGCTTTGGCGTGGAAAAACGCATCAAAATTCCGGAGAATGTCCATGTGATTGATATTGCTCCTTCCAAAAATCTGGGAGGCATTCTGGAGTTTGAAAGCGCAAAAAGTCGCCGCAATATGAAGATCGGCTACTATGACGCCATGAAAGTGCTGTACGGTTTGGCTGGGGAAGAATATGATCTGGATATGGAATTGGATGAGGAAGAAGCCTACGAAAGACTGAGAGCTCTGGCAGAACCTGATCTGTCTCAGGAAGACCTTCGCCGCTTTCACGAAGAAATTCTGCCTCAGGCAGGCCATCATTTCTTTAGGAATCAAAGCTGGACCTACAAAGACCTTTATATTGCTTTGCTGGAAAACACCGCTGCGTCTTTGCGGATTTCCAGGTATGCTATTTATACAGAAGAGGAATTGCTTTGCCGAATCCGGGAAAAGATAAGCTATTATACCAGGGCCAACCGACCGCTGCCGCCTTATGCAAGTTTCTTTGAATAAACACTTGCTTTTTGCGTGACTGCATCATA
>CAYMSZ010000219.1:0-2634 GCA_964393285.1 uncultured Lachnospiraceae bacterium
CATTTTTACGGTAGGTGATATCTCCCTTGTAAGGGCCATAGCCGTCAAACATCTGGTTCATGATACCGTTACCCTTGGTATCGGTCATGAAATCGCTACGATAGCCGATCAGTCCACGGGAAGGAATGGAGAACTCCAGACGGGTGTAACCGCCCTGAGCGGTGCCCATGCCCTGAAGTTCGCCCTTGCGCAGAGCCAGCTTCTGAATCACTGTGCCGGAGAACTCTTCCGGTACATCCACATAAACCAACTCCATAGGCTCCAGCTTGTGTCCCTTTTCGTCTTCCTTATACAGTACCTCAGCCTTGCTGACGGCAAATTCATAGCCCTCGCGACGCATATTTTCGATCAAAACAGACAGATGAAGCTCGCCACGACCGGATACTTTAAAGTTATCTGTGCTCTCGGTTTCCTCTACCCGGAGGCTGACGTCAGTGTTCAGCTCCCGCATCAGACGCTCTCTGATCTGACGGGAAGTAACAAACTTACCCTCTCTGCCTGCCAGGGGGCTGTCATTTACCAGGAAATGCATGGCAATGGTAGGCTCAGAAATCTTCTGGAAGGGAATGGGCTCCGGCTTTTCCGGATCACACAGGGTATCTCCGATGTGAAGATCTGCAATACCGGATACGGCTACAATAGCGCCTACGGTAGCCTCCTGCACCTCAATCTTATTCAATCCGTCAAACTCATACAGCTTGCCGATCTTTACCCGCTTCTGCTTGTCCGGATCGTGATGGTTTACCAGCATCACTTCCTGATTAACCCGGAGAGAACCGTTATCAATCTTACCTACGCCGATCCGTCCTACATAATCATTGTAATCAATGGTGCTGATCAGCATCTGGGTAGGTGCCTCCGGATCTCCTTCAGGAGCCGGGATCGAATTTAAGATGGTCTCAAACAAAGGCACCATGTCCTTAGAATCATCCTCCAGGCTCAGCTTCGCAAAGCCGCCCTTGGCAGATGCATATACAAAGGGACAATCCAGCTGTTCTTCACTGGCATCCAGCTCCAACAAAAGCTCCAGTACCTCATCTACTACCTCAGTGGGTCTGGCCTCAGGACGGTCGATCTTATTGATACATACAATAACCGGCAGATCCAGATCCAGTGCCTTACTCAATACAAAACGAGTCTGAGGCATAGGTCCTTCGAAGGCATCTACCAGCAGAACCACGCCGTTTACCATCTTCAGTACACGCTCTACCTCGCCGCCGAAATCCGCATGGCCAGGTGTGTCTACAATGTTAATCTTAGTGTTTTTGTAGGTAACGGCTGTATTCTTAGACAGAATCGTAATACCACGCTCTCGCTCGATATCGTTGGAGTCCATGACACGCTCTGCTACTTCCTGATTGGCACGAAATACGCCGCTCTGTTTCAGCAGCTCGTCCACCAGAGTGGTCTTGCCATGGTCAACGTGGGCGATAATGGCTACGTTTCTCACATCTTCTCTCTTCATTTTCATTCTATACCTCTTACTCTTTCTCTCATTCAAATCAAATCTATCTCTTAAAAATGTCCTGCAATCAGGCATCCAAACCTTACTGCAGGGCATTACAACTTCCTTATTCTATCACATTTTTTTACGATTGCAAGGTTTTTTACAGTCCTTTCCACGAAGATTCTTCCAAAACCGGCTTTTCCGCCAAAATCTCCCTTGCCTTAGCACTGATGCATATGCACATCCATCTGAGGATACGGAATTGCTACACCTTCTCTGTCAAAGGTATCCTTGATGGTTTCCGTCATTCTCCATTTGGCATTCCAATAGTCAGCTGCTGCTACCCAGACACGCAGACCCAGTTCTACGGCACTGTCTCCCAGGTTGCTGACAAATACCGTCACATCCTGATCCTTCAGTCTGGCAGGATCTCCCTCACCGATCTCCTGAAGAAGCTTTTTCGCCAGGTGCAGATCGGCCTCATAGCTGATCCCTACTGTAATATCCACTCGTCTGGTGGCGTTACGGGTCACATTGACCACGCTGGTGTCGGACAGGCTGCCGTTAGGCACCATGATGATCCGGTTATCTCCCGTCTGGATCTGGGTGTACACAATACCGATCTCCTTGACTACTCCTTCATTACCGGCTGCTACGATATAATCTCCGATGACAAAAGGCTTCATAAGGAGGATCAGAACGCCGCCTGCAAAGTTAGACAGGCTGCCCTGCAAGGCCAGACCTACTGCTACGCCTACCGTGGCAAAGGCCGCTGCCAGGGAGGTGACGGCAATGCCCAAAAGCTGACACATAATCATGGCTACCACTACATAACCTACGGCATGAATCACATTCTTTAAGAACCGTCTCACCGTCAGTTCTACATTTTGTCTGGCCAGTCCACGATCACACAGATTCACCACCAGATTAATGATTTTTTTGCCCAGCCAGAAGATCACAAAGGCCAAAACAATACGCAGCAAATAATCTACTGCAGTAGGGATATAGGCTCCCAACAACTCGGACAAAGAGATCCCCTGCCACTTGGATACCTGTTCTGCAATCTCGTCTGTCAGAAGGCCCATGGTCTCGGACTCTGTCTCCGCCACAGTCTCTGCTACCGTCTCTGCGGCTTCCATCAAAAATATATTCATCTTGTCATCGTTCCTTTTCCGTTATGATTTAAA
>CAYMSZ010000220.1:0-2572 GCA_964393285.1 uncultured Lachnospiraceae bacterium
GCTACTTCTTCCGGTGACTTATCACCAGCAAAAAACGCAGACGCTTCTTCTTTCACAATTGAAATTGCTGGAGATTCGTTATTTTTACAGTAGGTAGCCCCCTGAATCAGTGCTGCCGCTGTCTCGTATTCCTCAGGGCTGATTTCCGGGTTGCGTTCTTGCTCCAATGCCATACGGTATTCAAAGACGTCTTTACGCGGTGAGAAGAACATTCCATTTTCGCCTAGCTGCTTTTGGAAGTCCGGCAACAGCAGTGTGCGCAGGAACTGCCACGCTCCCTCCAGCTGCGTACTAGAGGCAGTGATCGAAAATCGAACTGGGCATACCAGGGCGGCACCATTTCCCGGAGCTTCTGGATACCCCACAAATACATTTTGATCTCCTACAAGGGATAGTCCATCCTGGAAGTAACTGCTGATACCGCCATCCAGAATTACAGAATTGAGGATAGGGTCCTCCGTACCACAGTAGTCTCTGCACAGGTACAAGAGGTCATAAAACGCCTGGTTCTGAAAATCACAGGAACACGCTTCCACATTTACAAACCGATCCACACAACTCGCCATGAAATATTCGATTGCCAGCTCAGGATATCTACAGTCTACAAAACAGGTTTCCTCCGGCAGCGACTCCATTAGCTCGTATACATTCTCAATACTCCAATCTGTTACGCCCCAGGCGTATTCCCCTGATATATATTCTGTCACAACAGATATCTCCATTGGCATGGTATAGATCGCCCCGCTATCTGTGCGGAACGCATCCAACACATTCGGCAGAAAATCCGATTCCTGCAAATCCGGATCGCTGCTGAGCAACGCTGTTAAATCGTAAAGATAACCTTTTGCCTCATAGAGCTCTTGACTTGGGGCATCTTCATACAGATTTGAGCTGAATACAATCAGATCCGGAGGCGTTTCGGTCGTCATCATAAGCTGAAGGCGCTCTGCACTTTCGTATGTTTCGATTTCAATGCGGTAATCGGCATTTGTTCGATTAAAGTTATTTATGGCATAAACAACCTGTGTTCCCAGCACATCCGCCCAATACTCTGCATCCACAGCAGGCACGGCCATCCGAATGACAGCTTTCTCCGGGATCTCCCCCTGGGGCAGAAAGGATAAGTTCAGTATTTGGGTGTCCCCCAGCGGCGTTTCGTAGACAGAAATTCCATATTGATTTTCGCCCAGATACACCACGCCTGCCACACTGGAAGAAAGGTCGCAGTCTGCCCATTTCACAAGCTCCGTAATGCAGCAGTTCTCCAAGCTTACACCCCGAAGTCTGGCATCGTTTAGAAGCAAAAAGTCGTACGGACCTGCACCGGTAAAAAGTTGTTCCCCATTGGAGAGTTGAAAACTTTCTTCCCCAATGCTGTGTGTCTTCATATTCAGTGGATCCACGGAGACATGATTCTTTATGTAAATATCTCCTTGGCTGCTACGGCAGAACTCGATTCCTTCGCCAGGGCTATCTATTTTATCCTGAACCTTCCCATCCTCGTCCAAAAAATAGATCCCTTTGTCTGTGGCAAGCAGCAAAGTACCATCAGATACCATAAAATCGGAATATGATTCCGTTCCGTCTTGGATGTCGAGCAGCTCGTGAAGCTGCTTTTGCCAGAACAGTTCGCCCTGAGCATTGTACTTTTGCATCCATTCGTGAACGATCAGGTTCTCATTGTCCTCTGAGGGATTGATACATTCATAGATGCAGTATAGCGCATCCTCCGTAAATTGAACCTTGCAAAGGTTGCCGTTATCCTCAGGTGGCACCAGTTCTCCTTGGTGGAGCATGGAACCATCCGTAGAAAATTGCGTCACCCGGTGCCCGGTTTCGGTTTCCGCCTCCAGAAGTATCATGCCATCTACCGTCTGAGCATTGCCTTCGGTATTTCCTATATTGAAAATAGAGGTTGTGTAGCCCATACCAGTAAGGTCTATTTCTGCGGTACTCCACACTGTCTCCATAGGTGCCGATGTATGTATCGCCGCCTCTTGCGCTGTAGCTGCTTCATCAGCGCCGCAGGAGCTCAAAAGCAGTGACAACAGTAGTCCGTAGACAATCGTGCGAAGCTTCATCTCGTTACGTCACCTCATTCGCTGATTTCAAACTCGAAAATTAGATTGCTTTCATCAAACGGGGCAAGTGGTATGACCAAACGGTACTGGCCTGCTGGAAGCCGAGCGCCTGGATACTCCGAAATTGGATGAAGACCATCGCTGGAGTAGATCACCTGCAAATTTTCCGAAAACTCGTTTTTCCCGGGTTCAAAGGAAGTGTACATACTTAAATTCCTTGCCCAGTAATTCGTTTCGACATTCCACCATGTTCCGTCAAGAAATATTTGCTGCTGGGGGATCTCATTGTAAACCGCAATTTCTTCTTCCGTGTGGTTGATCACAGAATAAGATAGCCCATATAGTCCCAGTGCATTCATGCCCATGGTTTCTACCTCGGCCGTCAGGTCTGTCCCTTCGTAAACATCCGTGATCTCAATCGGTTCAAGCTGTATTGCGGCAGTGGAATTCTCCCATTGTAGCATAAACGCACCATGGTCTACATAAAAATA
>CAYMSZ010000221.1:0-2514 GCA_964393285.1 uncultured Lachnospiraceae bacterium
CCAGGAGCTCATCCAGTTCCTTATTTCTCATTGATTTTCTCCTTTTCCAAAAAAATGACGGCACTCCCCCTCCTGGGAAAAGGAATGCCGTCACTTCCATCACTTTACAGTCCTTGCTCGGTAAGCTCTCTTGCAATGTCATCTTTAATGGTGACACCTTCTGCCTTCAGCTGGGCAATCTTATCCGCAAACTGGGGCAGGTACTTCTCATGGGCAATGAGGAGTTCATCCAGAACTCTCTTTGCCTTTGCACCGCTGACTACCTGAGGGTTCAGAGTAAATGCCTGGAGTGCCAGACCGTAATTACCGGTTACTGCTGCCTCAATGGTCAGTTCCTCCATGGCCTTCATCAGCTGGAGCCATCCTCTCTCAAAGGAAGGCAGCTTGCCAAAGGCAATGGGCTGAGGGCCTGCGCTGGTCAGATAGGTGGAAATCTCTACAACAGACTCATAAGGAAGATCCGGTACCGCTCCGTGGTTCTTAGTGGATACTACCATATGGGTGTAGCTGTTGCCATAGATGGATGCAATGGTCTCGCAGGCTGCATCGCTGTAATGAGCACCGCCACGCTTGGACAGCTGCTCCGGCTTTACATTCAGGTTGGGATCCTTATAGAGTTCAAAAAGCTCTGCCTCTGTCTGCTTTACCTGCTGAGCACGGATGCCTTCGGGACTGTTATACTCTTTCAGCTCCTGCTCCATCATCTCATCCTGGAGATAGTAATATCTGTGATATCCGCAAGGCAGAAGCTGACTCTGACGAATCTGGTCCGGCTGCCATTTTACATTATGGATATTGGCAGGTGCAGTAGGATCGTAGGCATTTGCCAACAGCTTTTCGATAATGTCTCCGGTGACTTCCTTGCCTGTGTTATCCCATACTCTGTGCCAGTGGAAGTGGTTCAATCCGGCAAAGCGGTAGATGAGATCCTCGCGGTTCTTGCCAAGAAGCTCCGGCTCCTGAAGCATCGCACCTACGGGAACATTGCAAAGGCCACAGACCTTATCCCAGTGACCGTAGTTCATAACTGCCTGGGTGATCATTCCGCTGGGGTTTGTGAAGTTGATCAGCCATGCATTGGGGCACAGCTCCTTCATATCTTCTACGATAGACAGGATCACAGGTACGGTACGGAATGCCTTGAACATACCGCCTGCGCCGTTGGTCTCCTGACCCAGCATGCCATAGGACAGAGGGATTCTCTCATCCTTAATGCGGGCGTTTAACAGGCCTACACGGAACTGGGTGGTAACAAAGTCAGCATCCTTCAGAGCCTCTCTGCGATCCATGGTCAGATGTACCTTCACATCATAGGGGCTGGCGTCCCACATACGCTGTGCCATAGCGCCTACGATTTCCAGCTTCTCTCTTCCTTCCTCAATGTCTACCAGCCAGATCTCCCGAATGGGCAGACGGTCATATCTCTTGATAAAGCCTTCCATCAACTCCGGTGTATAGCTGCTGCCGCCACCGATGGTACAAATCTTTACTCCGTTTGCCATGAATCATACCTCCTAAATGGGTTCGTATTGTATTTGTCCTCTTCATTGTAACGGAACCAGGATATCTTGTAAATGGATTTCCCCCTGTCAAAAGGCGAGTTTCATATTTTGAAAAAAAGGGAATTGTCCCTATTCTTCTCCTTCCGGCTTTACGTAATAGTGTCTGCCTAACCATTTGGACAGACCATCCAGACCCGGGTAAACCATCCGCTCACTGACATTCAGCTGATCCAGCATATCTCTGACCTGCCAGCGCAAATGGCGACGGATCACATAACGAACGGTATTTTTTGTATGTTTTTCCAGGAATCCTTCGATATCTGTCATGCCAAGGGGCGTAACAGAGAAGAAGGAATACTGATTCACGATTCGCTGATCGATGGAGGGTGGTTCAATAATGGCCATGGCATGATCTCCCATATCCAGGTCATACTGGTTCAGGCTATTGGTCACACCGGCCAGTTGCTGTACGGAGAAGATGCAGGACTGCCTGCTGTAAAGGACACGACGGTAGTTCACAGGCAATTGATCCACCAATTCTTTCATGTCGATACGCCATACCATGGAGTCATGGGCAGACATTTCATCCATGTCCACCTCTGTCACAGAGAAATTCAGGGCAATGAGGGAGGACTTGGACCAGTCTAACAGCCTGGTAGGTAACCCGTGATGCTGTCCCAGGATCATCTGCTTCCACACAGACTCTGTCACAGTAGGATCGTCAATGGCTGCATACTTGGTGAAATTACGCAAAATGGCCGGTTCCAGTTCTTTCTGTAAGTGTTTGCAGTTACGCTGAAGGCTGGTATACATATGATAATCCGTATTGGGCATTCCCCGATACAGGTACATGCTGCGATATCGTCTCAGATCCTCCCGATACTCCTGCTCCGAAATCAAGGGCATCAGGTCTTCTATTTTATCAATATAGATTGTTTGAATCATGGTGTCTTCCTTTCTGTGATTCTTCCACTACCAATTTCATCTGCTCCGCTCCCCATTCATGCATCTG
>CAYMSZ010000222.1:0-2445 GCA_964393285.1 uncultured Lachnospiraceae bacterium
ATTGCTTTTTGGAAAATACCGCGCTATAATGGGCTCTAGGTTCCAAAACGGTATAAGAAATCTTTCGTTTGTGTCGATTCTGCCTGAAAATAAATTTTTTGACAGATGACATACTAGGAATAGAAAAGAAATACAGTGAAAACAGATGTGCCGCCGTAAATGGAGATCCATTGCGGCGGTTTTGTTGTCATACATGCAGACAAATACACCAGTACACAAGGTATGCCTGCTGTGTGTCGCGTTTTTTTGACTTGTGTAACATAGAAGGTGAATTATGGGAAAGAAATTGGGAAGAAGAAAGAATCAGGAAAATCTTTGGAGGCGGAATAAAATCAGAAGAAATAATATCCTTTCCGAATACGGCGTTGCCCTGTATTTTATTGTAGCCATAGTATGGCTGGAGCTTACCTTTCATTTGATCATGTTTCAGCGTTTGGACGGAAAGTTTCTGTATCCGGTTTTGTTTTCCATTCCCATGGGGACGTTTTTAGGGTTGCTGTGCAGTCTGACCAGATCCAGAAAGGCCAATTACATCATCGCCTGTGTGCTGACCCTGTTTTGTAGTATCCTGTTTGGAGCAAACATGGTATACCACTCTGTATTTGATACCTATGTGGCAGCATTTAGTATGATAGCCCAGGGAACGGCGGCTCAGGCTCTGACCTTCGGCCCCTTCCTAAAACAGGCCATCGCCCACATCGGCATGAATATCTGGGGGATCGTACTATTGCTGATACCATTCCTCTTTTTGCTAACGGTAGGGCGGAATCTGCTGAGTTTTCGTCAGGGCAGAGGACCTGTGTATGGGGTAATGGTAGCAGTCGTGGTGCTGTTCCATGGATTCGGTCTGATCCTGGTCAACGCAGGAACTCATGAGGATGGATCCATATATGATTTGTATTATCATAGCAGCTCTCTGGATGAGGAAGTGGAACAGCTGGGAGTCAGTACCAGTATGCGTCTGGATCTGAAGAATGTCATATTCGGAAAGAAAAGTACCGGTCTGGGAGATCTTGTCTTAAATGAGGGCAGCGATTGGCAGAATTCCAATCGAGAGGGAAGTGAAGCTGTGGATGCAGAGGAAAGTGGATCGGAGTCGGAAACGGTTGTGGAGACAGAGCCGGAAACAGAACCGGATCTTCACGACCTGTATAATTTCACAGATATTGATTTTGATCAGCTCATCGAGGAAGCGGAAGCAGAAGGAAACAGTGATCTGGTCACCATGCATCAGTATTACGCATCTCAGAGCCCTACTAACAAAAATGAGTATACGGGAATTTATGAAGGCTACAATGTAATTTTTATTACAGCAGAGGGCTTTTCCCCTTATGCTGTTTACGAAGATTTGACACCCACTCTGTATAAACTGGTAAATACCGGATATGTGTTCAATAATTTCTACACGCCCCTGTGGTATGGAAGTACCCTGTCCGGAGAGTATGCCAATCTGGTCAGCCAGATTCCGCTCCAGGGTGACCGGATTTCCATGGAGGTTACAGGAGAAAATAAGACAGATATGTATTTCTGCCTGGGTCGAATGCTGGAACGGGCCGGATATAATCTGTGGGCCTTTCACAATAATACAGCTACTTATTACAATCGGCAGGAATCCCATCCAAACATGGGATATACCAACTGGATTGCCATTGGAACAGGCTATGAGCCGGAAACCAACGCTTCCGGAAATGTTCTGTGGCCTCAGTCGGATCTGAATCTGATCGATACCACCTTTGACCTATACGCCACCAGTGAACCCTTTCATGCCTACTATATGACGGTTAGTGGCCATGCGGAGTACAATTTCACCGGCAACTCCATGTCAGCCAGAAACCGGGAGGCTGTAGAAGATCTGCCTTTGTCAGACACAGCAAAAGCCTATATTGCCTGCAATATGGAATTGGATAAGGCGGTGGAAAGCCTTTTAAATAAGCTGGAAGAAGCAGGCATTGCCGATCATACCCTGGTGGTATTGTCTGCGGATCATATTCCCTATGCAGATAATTACAAGGATATGATGGATGAACTTGCAGCTTATCAGAAGGGAGTCAGTGAATACCACATTGAGCAATCCTTTGAGCGTTACCGCAACAATCTGATTATCTGGACCGGTAGCATGGAAGAAGGAGAAAATATTGTAGTAGATAAACCCTGCTACAGCATGGACATTCTGCCTACTATTGCCAATATGCTGGGATTGGACTACGAATCCCGAGTGTTAGTAGGAAGAGATATTTTCTCTGATGAAGAAGGATTGGTCATCTTCCCCAACGCCAGCTGGCTCACAGAAAAAGCCACCTATGACAACAAAACCGGAGAAGTGACTTCCCTGGTGGAGGAGGAATTGCCGGAGAATTACGGCTCTGATATGACCCGGGAAGTGCGAAATCGAATCAAAGTATCCAGAATGTTTGTGGATATGAACTATTATAGCTATCTTCATGA
>CAYMSZ010000223.1:0-2437 GCA_964393285.1 uncultured Lachnospiraceae bacterium
TCTCTTTATTCTGCCGCGCAGAAGCTTCTTTCTACCGTAATCACACAGACGCACTGGGATTCCTTTTCCTGGAGCCGCTCATTGATCTGCTGAACCAGGGCATCATCCCCTGATGACGGATACTCTCTGGGCACCATCAGATCAAAAATGAGATTAACCCGCTCTTCTCCGTTGACGATCCGGAAATCGTGAATGCTGCAGCGAGGGTCCATGGCCTTTAAAATCTCTGTCACCTCATCATGATAATGGATTACCTTTTCGTCGTTGATGGATACGGGGTCCATATGAATAACCAGGAAAATCCCCAGCTTTTCCATGGCATCCCGCTCGATTCGGTCAATAATCTCATGGGACTTTTCAATTTCTACATTGTTCGGCACTTCTGCATGAATGGACGCCATGCTTTTGGAGGGTCCGTAATTATGGACAATCAGGTCATGGGTTCCCTGGATCCCGTCATAGCTTTCCACAAAGTCTGTAATCTTGTCATAGACTTCCTGGCTGATGGCTTCCCCCAGAAGGGGTGCCAGGGTATCTTTTGCAATGTTAATACCGGCAATGATGACAATCACCGATACCACCAGTCCTACGATACCATCTACATTCCAGCCCCAGATTCCATAAACTGCCAATGCCAGCACTGTGGCAGAAGTGGTCAGCACATCTCCCAGAGAATCTGCTGCCGTGGCCTTCATAACGGTAGACTGAATCTTCTCTCCCCATTTGCGGTTATAGTATGCCATCCACAGCTTCACCAGAATGGAGGCAGCGAGAATCAGCACAGAACTCAGGCGAAAGGAAATCTCGTTGGGATGAATGATCTTATCAAAGGAGGTTTTCAATAAAGTCCAGCCTACCTCGATTACCAGAAAGGACACCACCAGGGCTGCCACATATTCCATCCTGCCGTATCCAAAGGGATGCTTCTCATCCGCCGGCCGGTCTGCCAGCTTTACCCCTACAAAGCTGATAATAGACGATGCCGCATCAGACAGATTATTAAAAGCATCGGACATAACGGATACGGAATTGACCATCATGCCTACCGTTAATTTCAGTAAAAACAAAAATACATTACAGCCGATTCCCACACAGCTTGCCAATACTCCATAAGCTGTCCGTACCCGACTGCTCTCTACATTCTCATAATCTTTTACAAATTTTTTTACCAGAAAATGAAACATATGCCGTCTCCCCTGTTCACAGTTTATTTCTACTTTAACATCAAAAATCCTGCCATGTTTCCTCTATGACCCATACTGCCTCGATGCGAAAACAGCAGTTCCTTATTACAGCAGGTGCAGATATCTCCTACTATAATATGCTCCGGCTGCACTCCTGCCTCCTCCAATATTCTACGATTCGCTGCCTGGAGATCCAGCTGATATTTCCCAGGCTTTGTCTGGGAACTCCGGAGAAATTCTCCGGCAAAAAACTCTGCCACATCCGGTCCTATCTCATAGCAGTTTCCGCAGATACTGGGGCCTATGGCTGCCAGAATATCTCCCGGATCACAACCGTATGCTTCCTCCATCCGTTTCACAGTGCATCGCCCCATTCCGGCTGCAGTTCCTCTCCATCCGGAGTGAGATGCGGCAATCACCTTTTTCACCGGGTCCAGAAAGAACAAAGGCACACAGTCTGCATACAAGGTAACCAGGGGAATTCCCGGCACATTGGTCATCAATCCGTCTATATCCCGATAATCCCGTTCCCGGCAGAAGCCTTTTCCCGCATCTTCCTCTGTCACCATACGAATATTGGTGGTGTGAGTCTGCCAGGATAAAACCAGTCTCTCCGGTGAAAACCCCATGGCCTTTCCCATTCTCCTATAGTTTTCCCTTACATTTTCCTCTGTATCTCCCCGGCTGACGGAGAAATTCATGGTTGCGCAATCTCCTGTGCTGACTCCTCCCAGACGGGTGGAAAAGCCCTGAACCACCAGCCCTGTTTGTTCCAGGGCAGCAAAGCTTAAATAAGGAACTCCATCCTTTTCCCGAACCATGAGTTCATGCCCGGTTCCCTTTCGAATCCATACATGATCTGTCATAAAACTTATGTCCCCCTGTTTTAGAATATGCCAAAGGCATTGGGAATCCACCGAATCTCCAGCTGTTCCCCTTCTCCTGTCATGGCAATCACATCAAATCGGCAGGGGGTATTGGCCGGACAATGATACTGCTTCATGTAATAGGAAGCCACTTGAAAAATTTTTCTTTGCTTGCGAGCATCTACTGCCTCAGACGGGTCTCCCGTCCTCTTATTTTTTCGGTACTTTACCTCGCAGAACACCAGCATTTTGTCTATCTTCCCTATGAGATCGATCTCGCCCATGCGACAGCGGTAATTGGAGGCCAGAATCTCCATCCCCCGGTCTCGTAGATAAGAAGCGGCCACTGTTTCATAGTGACCGCCTATCTGTCGTTTGTTATATCCT
>CAYMSZ010000224.1:0-2413 GCA_964393285.1 uncultured Lachnospiraceae bacterium
AGATTCAGGGGATCGGGAGCAAGCTTCTTCCCATGCACATTCCGGTTCTGATCTGCGGATTTGTATGCGGATGGCAGTATGGTCTGATTGTGGGATTTGTGACACCACTTCTGCGGAGTGTCCTGTTTGGAATGCCTCCCATGATGCCGACAGCCGTTGCCATGGCATTTGAACTGGCCGTATATGGCGCCATGACCGGATTTCTTCACGAAAAGCTTCCTAAAAATATGGTTTCTGTGTACATCAGCCTGATTGGGGCCATGGTAGCAGGACGCCTGGTATGGGGAATTGTGAGCATTCCGCTTTACGGAATTGCGGGAAAGGCATTTTCCTGGCAGATCTTTTTGTCCGGAGCCCTTTTGAACGCAATTCCCGGAATCATATTGCAAATTGTTTTGATTCCGGCTATTATCATTGCATTAAGAAAAGCAGGAGCTATGAAATAAGGGATGGAGAAAACAGTGAGGGAAATACCGGAGCATTACCAAACATACCGGGAGATCATTTCTGCCATAGATCAGATAATGGCTGAGACGAAAAAAGATCAGCTATGGGTGGCAGTGGATGGAATGTGTGGAAGTGGAAAAACCACGATGGGGAGAGCATTGCAGGAAATCTATGGCTGCAATCTGTTTCATATGGATGATTTTTTCCTGCGCCCGGAGCAGCGTACCAAGGAGCGGTATACACAACCTGGCGGAAATGTGGATTATGAGCGTTTCCAGGAGGAGATTTTATGTCATAAGGATGACAAAAAGGACATCACCTATCAGATTTATGATTGTTCCAAACAGAAGCTGGGTGAGACTGTGACGGTACCATGGAACCGGTTAAATATTGTGGAAGGGTCCTATAGCCAGCATCCCTATTTCGGCGATTTCTATGATCTGAATATTTTTTGCTACATTGGGAAAGATGAGCAGCTTCGCAGAATCTGCCAGCGAAGCGGAGAAGCAAAACTAAAACGATTTATAGAAGAATGGATTCCCATGGAGAATTGTTATTTTGAAACCTTTGGAATCCGAGAAAAAAGCATCTGCTTTTCCGGAGAAGAATAAGTTTACTGCATGGGCCCCAGAGTCATTTGGCTTTGGGGCCCTAATCTTATAACATGGCTTCTACTTTTTCACATACCATTCGAATATAGTCTCCCAGGCTTCTGTCGCTGCATCCTACAATATAATGGTTACAGCGATTGGAAGGAATCAGTATCTTATAAGCCTTGCTGGAACCGACAGCGGTAGCAATGGCTGGTGTAATCTCACCTAACAGTGAGTTGGCAAAGACAAGGCCGATGGGGCCGATAATGATATCAGAGTCCAGGGCATTTACGATGCAGGGGTTTTCTCCCGTCGCACCATAATCGGCTCCGGCCTTGAGCATGGCTGTGGTAGCTGCCGTATTGGTGCCAATGGCGTAAAGTTCCAGATCCGGATGGGCTTTTTTTAGCTGTTCAATAACGGTTTTTCCCATCTTTCCACCTTGTCCATCAATAATGGTAATTTTCATGTACGCTGTTTCTCCTTGGTATTCTATCGTTTTATTTTACGATGACAGGGTCAAAAGGTCAAAATATCTTTTGGCCCAACAACATTTTACAGAACTACTTCTTTCCTACGAAAAGGAAATGATTCGTCTTTCCCAAATGCTCCGGCTTTTCGCAATAAAAAAGATGCAATTTTAAATATTGTTCATAGCCGGCATCGTCAAGTCTGTTGATTCTTTCTGCCAATAATTCGCTCATACCGTCTGCCGCCACTTGATGAATCAGATTCAATCCGTTGTTAGTAAGCATTTCACGGCATTGATTCAGGTTAAAGAATACAAACGGAAAATCTTCTACTTTAAATGTTTCCTTATCATATGCGCCAGTCGTCAGATACTCCGGATCATAGCCCCATTCTGTGTAGGGAATCATATCGTTGTTAATAAATGCAACGAACAAGATTCCATCTTTTTTCATCACTCTTTTCGCTTCCCTGATTGCCGTATTTCTATCTTTCTCGTCATGCAGATGATACAGCGGCCCAAATAAGAGTACAATATCAAAGGTTTCTTCTTCAAAATCCGACAGATCCAAAGCATTTCCTTGCTTCAAATCAATATTGTGGGTGATTTTCTTACGAAATTCCTCAACATTTTTGTCTGCAAGTTCGACTGCATTGACCCGATATCCCTTATTTGCGAAGTAAAGACTGTACTCCCCGGCTCCCGCTCCGATATCAAGGATTCTCATTCCCGGTTTCAGATACTTTTCAATGTATTTTACTGTAGTGATAAACTCAACCCTAGCGGCCTTACTCCAATTTAATCTGGATTTTTCATCAAACTGATGATAAATGGCATTCACCAGCTCCGCATCGTTGCTTATCTTTTTCATTTCATTCAAATCCATTCTCGTACCTCGTTAAAT
>CAYMSZ010000225.1:0-2400 GCA_964393285.1 uncultured Lachnospiraceae bacterium
GTGCAAAAATTTCATAAAGAACTCTTAAACATTGAGCCATTCTGTGGTATCCTATAGGTAACATAAGGGGGGCTTGTGTTATGTACGATATTCTCATCATCGGTGCCGGTATTACCGGTACCTTCTTAGCGCGGGAGCTATCCCGTTATCAATTAGACATCGCCCTGTTAGACCAGGCCGACGACATCGCCTGCGGTGCGTCCATGGCCAACAGCGGCATCATTCACTCCGGTCACGATCCCAAACCAGGTACCCTGAAAGCCCGCTTCAATGTCCGAGGCAATGCCATGTATGAGGACATTTGTCGGGAATTAGGCGTGGCATTTCGCCGCACTTCCGCCTTTGTAGCTGCTGCCTCCGAAGAAGAGCTTGCTACCCTGGATGTACTGCAACAGCAGGCTCTGGATCGAAATATTCCGGTCTATCGCCTCTCCAGAGAGGAAGCTTTGATGAAGGAACCTCACCTCAGTGATTCTGTTTTGGAGGTGCTGGAACTGCCTACCACCGGCATCGTCACCCCCTGGGAGGTGGCCATCGCTCTGGCAGAGGAGGCTGTATTAAACGGCGTTTCTCTTAACCTTCAGCGAAAAGTAGTGGAGATTTCCACAGTTTCTTCTGCCTATCTTGTGACTGCTGTGGACCCGGACGGCGGCACCCATACCTATCATACCAGGCGCATCATCGATGCCGCCGGTGTTTATGCCGACCAGATTTATGGGCTGGTATCCAAACGGCAGCGGGATCCGTCTACTGCCTACTTTACCATCCGTCCCCGAAAGGGAGAATACTTCGTCCTGGATCATGAACCCCATCCCCTGGTGGAACGGGTCATCTATCCTGTTCCCTCCGACAAAGGGAAAGGTGTTCTGGTGGTTCCCACCATCCACAACAATCTGCTCATCGGACCCAATTCTGATTTCGTTGATGACAAGGACGACGTAGGAAATACCACGGCAGCTCTGGACTATGTTCGCAGTCAGATTTCTAAAACGGTAAAGGATATCCCTTTCCAGAAGGTGATCCGCAATTTTTCCGGCCTGCGACCTACCGGAAGCACCCATGATTTTATTGTGGAAGAAGCAGCAGATGCTCCGGGCTTTTATCTGGCGGCTGCCATCGAATCTCCCGGTTTGACTGCTGCCCCTGCCATCGCCGAATATATCATACAGGAGCTGTTGGCCCCTGCCATGACGTTGACATTGAAAGAAACCTACCGTCACCGTACTCCAATGATTGCCACAAAAGAGCTTTCTCCGGAGGCTTACAACGAAAAGATCCGGGAAAATCCTGCCTATGGTCATATCCTGTGTCGGTGTGAACAGATTTCCGAGGGAGAGATTCTGGATGCCATTCACAGACCTGCCGGTGCCCGAACCATCAAAGGAATCCGCAAACGATGTCGCCCTGGTATGGGACGCTGTCAAGGGGGCTTTTGTGAGCCATTGGTAACAGAACTGCTCTGTAGGGAGCTTTCCCTCCTGCCGGATGAGCTGCTGCATATTCCGGCAGATCCCACCAGATAAAAGGAGGTGATTCCATGGAAACTCATGATTTGGTTATCATCGGAGGCGGCAGCGCCGGTATGGCTGCTGCCATAGGTGCTTATAAAAAAGGAATCCGTGACATTCTGATTCTGGAACGGGATGGGGAACCTGGCGGGATTTTGCTGCAATGTATTCACAATGGGTTCGGTCTCCACACCTTTGGAGAAGAGCTCTGCGGTCCTTCCTATGCAGAACGTTATTCCGACTCCATAAGAGAGCTGGGGATTCGCCTGGAGGTCAATTCTCTGGTTCTCCATCTGCATCCTGATCGGGTGGTGGACTATGTCAGTCCTACAGCCGGATATGTCTCTGTTCAGGCCAGGGCAGTCATCCTTGCCATGGGATGCCGGGAGCGTCCCCGGGGTTCCATTGGTACCCCCGGTACCCGTCCCTTTGGCATCTGGACCGCCGGAACTGCCCAACGCTATCTGAATCTGGACGGAATCCTTCCCGGCCATCGGGTTTTCATTCTGGGAAGCGGTGACATCGGCCTCATTATGGCTCGCCGTATGACCTTAGAGGGGGCTTCTGTCCTGGGTGTTGCAGAAATCATGCCCTACAGTAACGGGCTTCCCCGCAATCTGAAGCAATGTCTGGAGGATTTTCAGATTCCTCTGTTTTTATCCCACACAGTAGTGGATATCCGGGGAAAAGATCGATTGGAGGAAATCGTCATCGCCCAGGTGGATGAGAAACGGTGTCCTATTCCCGGTACAGAAAAAACCTTTGCCGTAGATACCCTGTTGCTTTCCGTAGGTCTGATTCCGGAAAACAGTTTGTCCGAGGAGGCTGGAATCCCTCTTCATCCCCGCACCAAGGGACCTCTGGTCGATGAAACCTTGCAGACACAGCTGCC
>CAYMSZ010000226.1:0-2390 GCA_964393285.1 uncultured Lachnospiraceae bacterium
CTCTTCTGCTTCTCATCGGTAAATACAGCCTCTTCCATTCTCTCGGAAGGGATAGCCTCCAGCATATCCTCCCACAGATCGGCAGGAGTATCTACCTGGGTGTAATCGTGCTTCGGCTTACCGCACTCAGCTACAATGGTGTCAAAGAACTGGATTACCTGCTTATTCAGATCATGAGCAGCATAGATTGCCTCAATCATCTGTGCCTCAGGTACCTCATTGGCACCAGCCTCGATCATAATCACCTTATCTCTGGTGGAAGCTACCGTCAGAGCCAGGTCGGAAACCTGCTTCTGATCATTGGTAGGGTTAAAGATAAACTGACCGTCGATGAGGCCTACCATAGTAGCAGCGATAGGACCATCAAAAGGAATATCGGAAATGGATGCTGCCAGTGCAGAGCCCAGCATAGCTGTCAGCTCAGGGCTGCAGTCCTGGTCTACACACATAACCAGGTTATTCAAGGTAACATCGTTTCTGTAATCCTTAGGGAACAAAGGACGCATAGGACGATCGATAACACGGGAAGTCAGAGTCGCATTCTCGCTGGCCTTACCCTCTCTCTTATTGAAACCGCCGGGGATCTTTCCCACAGCGTACATCTTCTCCTCGTACTCTACGCTCAGAGGGAAGAAATCAATCCCGTCACGAGGTTTGTCTGAGGCAGTAGCCGTAGACAATACTACCGTATCCCCGTAATGCATCAATGCGGCGCCGTTGGCCTGAGCGGCAACGCGTCCGATATCAACGCGAAGTGTTCTGCCGGCCAATTCCATGGAATAAGTCTTGTACATAGATATCTCCTTCTTCTTTGTATATTTGGTTTATAGGATGTCCGGAACTCCTTTTGCTGTACCATCCCGGCATCCTTTTCAACAGAAGATATCGAAACTACTGAAAATGCCACCGAATGATTCGATAATCTTTTCAGTGGTCTCGCGTACCTTCTGCATCGCTCTTAATGAAAAGTAGGGGTGGATTACTCCACCCCACCTCATACAACTCTTACTTTCTGATACCCAGGCGAGCAATCAAAGCACGATAAGCTTCGATGTCCTGCTTCTTCAGATAATCCAGCAGACCACGTCTCTGACCGATCATCTGCATCATACCACGTCTGGAGTGGAAATCCTTAGGATTCTGCTGCAGGTGAGCTGTCAGCTCGCTGATTCTGGCAGACAGGATTGCGATCTGCACCTCAGGAGAGCCGGTATCACCAGGCTTACGACCATACTCTGCAATAATAGCTGCTTTCTTCTCTTTGGAAATCATTGTTCATTCCTCCTAATCATATATACTGTTGGAACCCAGGGGACGAACCCCCACGATGCCTACTTACTGACCACCAAGTCCGGGTTCGGAGAAACCGCAAACTGAGTGCCAGCGCTTACCTGAACTAAGGTATCACGAATTCCGATTTCTGTCAAGTTAAAACCTTTGAAATTCCATGAGATCAACTCATAAAAATCGTCAGGATCAGGCCTGACAGAACGCCGATTCCGTATACGATTGCAACTATGGCAATATTATCCTTCACGTGGTCATTCATGCGAAACAGCACCAGCATTCCCACCCCGGCATTGACCAGGAGGCCAGCCATAGCAGCCCCCAGTCCCAGGGTACCTGCCAGATACAGATGGGTAACCAGGACAGAGGGAGCACAGTTGGGGATCAACCCTACTGCTGCCGTAAGCACCACGCTGAGAATTCTCTGACTCTGAATCAAAGTCACCAGGGTGTCCTCTCCTATCCCTTCCACCACAAGGTTCAGGACAATTGCTGCCAGAAGCAGAAACATGCCGATGTGAACCGTATGGCGTAATGCCGATTGGAACACCCCGGATTCGCAGTCACAGTGCTCCTGTTCCCATAATTCATGAATACAGGGCTTCTCCTCTCCTTCCTTGCGGTGAAGCAGATGATGAATCCCATCCACAGCAAAACCGGCACTCATGCCGATGAGCCATTTCAACGCCAGCAGCTTTCCGATCTGACCGATTCCTGCCGCCTCAGACAAAAGCACAGGCAGCATTTCATCAGATGTGGCTAAAAACACCGAAATCAGGGTTCCTCTGCTGATGAGCTTCGCTGCGTACAGATTTGCTGCCGCCGTAGAAAAGCCGCACTGAGGAAGCAATCCTGTCACTGCTCCCCATAAAGGACCGCTTCTGCCGGCCTTTACCACCAGCTTCCTGACTTTTCCTGCTGTGTGATGCTCCAGGTATTCCATCAGCAAATACGTAATCAGCAAAAAGGGAACTAACTTAACCGTATCGATCAAAGCGTCTTCCAACACTTCCCAAATGTTCAATTCTATTTCCTCCTGTACAAAATCTTTACCAAAATACCCGAGAAAATGCAATCCGTCAACCGTAAACTTGATTTTTAAC
>CAYMSZ010000227.1:0-2373 GCA_964393285.1 uncultured Lachnospiraceae bacterium
GATCGTCAGGCAGAGAAAGAGCAGAATAATTCAAATCAGGTCGCAGAAGAAAGCCTGCTGGATACGAAGAACAGGGAAATCTCTGATGAAGAAACCCAGTCTCAAAATGCGAGTCAATGGGATATAAAATTTTTTACAACGATTGAAGAGGAAGAATATGTTGATTTCGATGGTAATTTGTTCCGGTCGAACTATGCCATTGGAGAAAAGACATACCCGATTTCTTTTTACTGGTGTGAAGAGGAAGGGGAACTTTGTGTGGCAGAAGATCCTGAATTACAGGATGTGACAGAGGACAGTTATTGTTCTGTGGAGCAGCTGAGACATCAAAATCGATATGTACTTGTAATGGTAGGGGAAAAGCAAAGCCAGGAAAGCTATTTTTTATTGTGTGATGTAAAGAACCAGGAAGTAACCGACTTGAATCAAAAGTTTATGGAAGATGCCAGGCTTTTTGGGATTAACGACCTGGATTCAATATACGAGATTGTGTTTAATAAGGCGCTATCCCAGGCTGTGGTAATATGTAACCAAGGGGACAGTACATTCTGCTGGAACCTGGAAGAACATACCATATTGGACCTCCGGGAGATATTAAAAGAGAACCCTCAAAAAAAAGTATGTTGGATATCTGATACGATGCTGGGCATTGGCGTTCTGTCTGATACGATAGTGAACCAAACTCTGAGCCTATATGTATTAGATACGGTTCTCGGAACCTGGACAGAAGGAATACAATCGGAATACCATTACAGGCCAGGCTATACAGAGCAGGGAATATATTGGAGTTCCGTAGGAAATGCCCTGTATTTTTATAAAAATGGAGATATTGGCATTTGCAACCTGTCTACAGGGGAACGGTCAAAATTAGATGGAATCCAAATAAAGGATGTTGTCTGGAAAACGGATGGGGAAAGGGCAATCTTTTGGAATTATGAAGAAAGAATGGTAGTTTATGTTAATCTGGAATCAAACCAGTCTCAATCCTATACTGTTCCGGAAGAAGTAGGAAAGGATGCGGAGCTGCATTTTTATGGGGAGTCGGGAATTCTTTTTGCAGGAGAGGACTACCTTGTTTATTCAAACTTTTCACATCAATAACATTATCATAGAAGGAGGGTATTTCATGCATCGTCGTACATACCGATATGAGATTTTGTGTATTTTTTGCTTTCTGCTGATGATTTTTTCAGCATGTGGCAAAGGAAGCCAGGAGACAGATCATCAGGCTGAGAAAGAGCAGAATGATTCGAATCAGGTCACAGAGGTGGCGTCTGCAGGTGAGGTGGTAAGCTATCCGATTCCCCAGGAGAATCGGGCGAGTGCAACGCTGTATGGCTACTGCCCCTCCACAACCTCCGATGGATACTATACGGTGTCAACAATTGTCCACTATTATGATAGAGAGATAGACAAGTCGGTTATTCTATGTGCACAGACGGGTTGTACACATAGCGATGAGACCTGTCAGGCATGGGTCGGTGAGGTAATCACCTATGTGGAGTATCAGGGGTATATTCTGGCTACGATTCAGTATCAGGAGAGTGGGGCTCAGTTTATCAAGAAAGACATAAGTACCGGTAAAATTACAGTTCTGGAAACCTGGTCAGGAAACAGTGACGAATCTTATGAAGCATCACTGGGCAGGGTTGCAGATAACCTGGCTGTAATTGCCCTAACTTGTTATCGCAGTACAGGGGAAGAAGGAAATCATCAGATTCTTCAATATGGAAGTGCCTGGCTATATGATCTGGTATCCGGGGAGAAAAAGGAACTGTTTCCAGAGGGCCAGTATGATGACAAGGTTATTATGACAATCTCAAAGAACTATATGCTGGTTTTGGTCTGGCCAGAATACACTACAGAAGGATTGATGGATGAAGAAACTTTTTATGCCATGTATGGAGAAAACGCCAGCTATAATCGGTATTGCGATCGGATGCAAAATTACGAACTGAGAGTGTATGATCTGGCAACCGGAGAGTTTCGTGTAGTAGCAGATACAGAGCAGGATCATCTGGTACGCTATTCGGACTACCTTTATGCATACGGGAAGCAGGCACTCTACCTGTGTGGAGATACCCTGTACCTTTTTGATATGGATAATGGACAGTCCACTGCGGTCTTGAGTATGGAAGGAATCGTCAATTATTGGCTCCAGGATCATAAAGTGTTTATCATTGTCTATGACAGTGTCAAGGAGGGAGGATCCATTTATGCCACAGACGATACGATTAGTATCTATTGGATGGACATGGATGGAGGCCCCCTTACAAAATTGGGAAATGCCGGGAATACACATGTAATGGAGTTCAATGCGTTATATGAATGTGATAGCTTTTTCGTAGGCTATTATAAGGGTGGATACTATAT
>CAYMSZ010000228.1:0-2360 GCA_964393285.1 uncultured Lachnospiraceae bacterium
GATGATGAGGTTCTCTATGATCTGGCCGAGATTTTTAAGGTATTTGGTGATACCACCCGGGTCAAGATTTTATATGTATTATTTGAAAGCGAGCTGTGCGTCAATGACATCGCCCAGTGCCTGGATATGACGCCCTCCGCCGTTAGTCACCAGCTGCGGATTTTAAAGACCTCTAAACTGGTCAAATTTCGTCGTGACGGCAAGACCGTCTACTACTCTCTGGATGATGAACATGTGCGGACCATGATCGCCTTAGGCATGGAGCACATTGCCGAGTGACGGGAGTCCCCTTTCTCTGGGATAGCTTTACAGAATATTCTGAATCTGTCCCAGGGAATCTACGGTATAATCCAGGGAAAGTCCGGAAGGTGCCTCCTTATGGAAAGGATTGTACCAACAGGTTTTCATGCCATACTGACTTGCTCCTGCCATATCTGCCGTCAGAGAATCTCCGATTAGTATGGTCTCTTCAGGTGATACTCCAGGCAATTGGCGAAATGCCGCATCAAAAAACTGTGGGGATGGTTTTGCCGCCCCGATCTGCTCCGAAAGGAACAATTTATCCATAAAAGGCAACAACCCGGCTTTTCTCAATCGATTCTCCTGCTGATCAATGGGACCGTTGCTGGCGATGCACAGAGGATATTTTCCTGCCAGATAGGTTACTAACTCCATGGCTCCCGGAATGAGAATGGCACTGTCATACAGATTATCGATAAAATACTGTTCAAAAACGGCGCCGTCAAAATCAATTCCCAGGGCGTCAAAAATCTTCCGGAAACGGATTTTCATCAGTTCTTCTCTGGTCAATTCTCCTCGTTCAATCTGTTCCCAAAGATCCGTATTGATCTGCTCAAACACCTGATACACGCCAGGTTCATAGGTTCCCAGATGAAACTTGTGAAATCCCGTCTGAAGAGCTTCCTTTACATATCCGTCAAAATCCAGCAATGTACCATCCACATCCAAAAAAACTATCTTCATCTTCTGTACTCTCCGTCATTTCTATGGTCTCGTTCTCTTTCCCTCCGTAAGTCCTTCCCCAGGCTGTATCCTGCTGTTTTTCTGATTCTGGTTCAGGGCCTCTTTTAACAAAAGATATCCGATGGGGCCATAGAACAAGCCAAGAAACCCAAACAGACGGAGTCCGACATACATGGCCATCAGATTTTCCAAAGCACTGAGACCGATCTGATCTCCCATATAGTGCGTCTCCATCCACTGGCGCAGAAAAAAACAAATCCCGTATAAAACAGCCAACCCTACTGCCATTCCCACTTTTTTACGGAAAAGGCAAATGACGGCCCATGGCCACAAAATACTGCCTACTCCCAGAACCGGCAGCGCATCTACAAAACCCAGGAGAATTCCCAGAAGGACAAAATACCGATTCCCCATAATTGCCAATCCCGCTGCGCAGACTGCCATCACCATCCCCATAATAAAAAGCTGCGTCTTCCCATAAGCCAGGAACACCTGGCGCAATACCTTAAGAACCCTACCTATCTCCTCCCGAAAAGGAGATTGCTCTCTGGCCTTTTTCCATTCCCCTGACTGGATTACGGAAAGGAAGGTAGCTCCCACGGTAATCAATACGCCTACCATTCCCTGAAATACTGCCTGGGCTCCCTGAACGGACCCATTCATAATGGTGCTGAGGAAATTTTCCAAAGGTTCTTTCCAGATGGCTGTTTCCTCCTGCAATACGGTCCCGCTTTTTCCGTCAGTCCCGGTTCCTGCCATACCGATCCAGCTCATCACCGGGTTACTGATGCTACCGGAATTCAACTGCCATGCCCGCTCCATGCGGCAACACCCATCATAGAGCAGCCGGCATCCCTTCTGCCAGAGGGCGGGCAGATTTTCCCACACCATAGAAACCTGCTGCCATACCTGCTTTCCCAAAAAGTAAAAAATCCCACCGATTCCTCCAATCGCTGCTGCCAACAGAAAGATGGCGGAAATGCCTGTGGGAATTTTCCACCGGTGGTGCATCCACCCTGCCGCCTTCCCAATGGGAATAGACAAGGCACCAGCAATGAGAAAGGGAAGCACCAGAGGCACCAGAAAGCGAAACACCAGAAAAATCCCTGCTGAAAGGAGAATCATTCGAATCAAAATATTCTGCTTGTCCGTCAGGTGCCATTCCATATTTGTCCTCCTGTCTCTCTTGCAAACATTACGTTTCTAAGGCTAGTATCCTCGAAAGTAAATTTGTCTATCCGAAAAGAAACAGGGAGTTTTTTCCTACATTTTAAAGCGGTAGCCTACGCCCCAGATGGTTTCGATATATTGAGGCTTAGAGGTATTAAATTCGATTTTTTCACGAATCTTCTTAATATGTACGGTTACTGTGGCAA
>CAYMSZ010000229.1:0-2338 GCA_964393285.1 uncultured Lachnospiraceae bacterium
CTGCTTCCTTACATATTCCAGAAATTCTTCTGCTACCCGGGACAGAGAATGGTTTTTGTTCCAAACCAAAACATAGGAGGCAGTAACAGACGGATGGATAATTCGTTTGATGCAGACCCGGTGCTCCGGTGACAAATCGGCAGCAGAGGCGGGATAGATGGTTATGCCAAGCCCCTGCTCCGTCAGCTCATAGGCATTTAATATGTGGGCGATGCGACCAATGATGTGAGGCTTGACGCCTACCGCCTGAAACCACCCGTTGATTTCCGAGAGCCTGGACTGCCGGGAAGGAATGATCAAATCGCAGGAAGCCAATTGCGCCAGCTCCACAGTATCTCCCGGCAGTGCCGCCAGGGGATGATCGGCAGGAATGACAGCGACCCAGGGTTCCTGATAGACAGGCAGAAAGCCAAGCCCCTCCTTGTTGCAGGGCTCCATAATGATGGCCAGGTCACACAGCCCTTTCGTCAGACGGTAGATAACATCATCAGAATTGCCATTCCAGAGATTGTATTGTACCTGTGGATACAGCTTATGAAAACCGGTAATCCACTGAGAAAAAAGGTGGGGAGCATGACCTTCCACAGAGGTCAGGTATAAGGTGCCGCTAAGCCCCTGCTTCATGGAACGAACCTCCTCTACCGATTTGTCCAAAAGCTCCAAAATCTGATAAGAGGCCTGCTGAAAACGAGCTCCCTCCTCTGTCAGCTGCAAGGCTCTGGGACTGCGAATAAAAAGCTGTACGCCAAGCTCCTGCTCCAGCTCCTGGATCTGCCGGGACAGTGGAGGCTGGGCGATGCAGAGACGGGCAGCAGCCCGGGTAAAACTCATTTCTTCGCAAACGGCGAGAAAATATCGGATATGACGCAGCTCCATGAAAATGCTCCTCCTTATATCATCTATACCTAAAAAGTATAATAATACCTTTATTATATGTATTTTACAGATACTCGTCAACCTGCTATACTGAGACCATCAAAAGGAAAGACGCTTAGTCGTCAGGAAAAGAACAGGAGGTCTCAATATGAAGAAATTATTAGCAAGCGTTGAAGTTTTTCTGGAGGAGTATTACACCTGTTTTGTAAAGAATGTTGCGGGGAATCAGTAAATTTTGGATAAAGCTGTCTAGTGGAAAATGCGTTTTCTTTTAATGCTGGGGAAACGAACAATAGATAGTAAAGGCGGTGAGAGAAGCCGCAGCAAACCGGAGATCGGGTTGCTGCGGCTTCTCTATTTTTGTTGCCATACATGGAGTCAAAGGCTGACAGAAAGCCACCTTATGCAATATATCGAAATTTAACCATATGAAACCCTCTATTTTGCTGCACTTCGACCATTTTATTCGATTAAAAAAAGTGGTAAAATGGACTCCAAAACTGCGTGCCTGCCAAAGCAGCGTGCTCTGTAAAAAGGAGTTCCCATGGAGACTTATTGTGTCCGAAAATGTATTTTCATTTATCATGGAATTAGCTGGGACCAACAAGAAGTCCATGGTCACACCATAGAGGTTGCAAGCTACATCCAAAAAGCAGATCGTCAGTGTGAATCATTTTCTCAGCCATTTTCTGAATCATTTTCTCATGCGGAAGAACGCATTAACATGTATTTAGACGGATACACCAAACAATTTCTCAATGAATTGCCGGAATTCCATGAGGATACCAGCATAGAAAATATAGGCGAAGTATTTTTTGCCAGGCTGACAGAGATCATGGAAGAGCAGGGCATGATCTTACAGCGACTGGAAATCGGAGAAACCCCTTTGCGGGTCTATGCTATTTTCCGTCACGAGGTATGACAGGCAGAAGAATGGCCTGTCAGAGGAAAACAAAAGAGAAATATAAAAGAAACAATAAAAATAAGGGAAGCGAGAACAAAACAGTGAAGAAGAAAATCCTTGAATTTTTAACGACACTGGTGCTGCTGTGTGTCATGTTAGCGGATTTGGCATTGGCAGCGGAGGTGGACAATGTTTCTGCATCCGGTGACGGAGAGACCGTTGCCATAACCTTCAGTGGAACCAGTGAAAACTGGTGGGTACAGCAAAACCTGACATTTCAGTATTCTGACGGAACAACGGAGACCTATATTGTGTGTGCGGGAAATGACATCCTGTATGTAAAGACACAGGACTGGTCAGATGTGAACGTTACCGGAACCTCCGACTACAGTGCCGGAGAGGGAGCCTACACCGCAGTTCTGTATTTTCCTGTAAGCCAGCTGAAAAACACAGAAGTAACCAACATGACATTCTATGGGACAAGCTTTTCTGCTGAGCAGCTGGGACTTTCCGGAAACGATAGTAACGAAAACACAGGCGAGGATACGCTGCTGCCCG
>CAYMSZ010000230.1:0-2337 GCA_964393285.1 uncultured Lachnospiraceae bacterium
TAGCCTTCTGGAAGGCATCTACAATCACCTGCTCATCAATAATGGAAACCTTCTTAATCTCTTTTGTAAAACCGCGAAGCAGCTGAGACATGATTACACCGGAATTACCTCTGGCACCACGCAGGGAACCTGAGGAAATCGCCTTGGCAAGAGTCTCCATGGAAGGATTCTCCAGGGTGCGAATCTCACTTGCCGCAGAATTGATGGTCATGGTCATGTTTGTACCGGTATCTCCATCGGGAACCGGGAACACATTTAATTCATTGATCCACTCTTTATTTGCTTCCAGACGCTTTGCTCCAGCTAAAAAAATGGATTTCAACTGGCTCGCATCAATTGTTTTTGCTGCCACGTAAGTACCTCCTGATCATTAATCGATGACGCGAACGCCTTCTACAAAAATATTGATTTTCTCTACTTCAACTCCGGTAAACTGCTCAACCTTGTATTTCACATTCTCAATCAGATTATCGGATACCGCACAGATGCTGACACCGTAAGCTACAATAACATGAAAATCCAGAGTCAGTCTGTTTTCATTCACTGTCACGTTAATTCCGTGAGCCAGATTATCTTTTACCAGAAGCTTTACGAGGCCATCTTTCATATTCACTGCTGCCATGCCTACGATACCGAAGCACTCAATGGCCGCAGTTCCGGCATATTTCGCAATGATATCCGTGTCAACTACGATTGTACCGATTTGATTGTTGATACGACATTTCATATTTTTACCTCCATGCTGATATTCATTTCCCGGATCTCCTCGTCTTTTCTGCAGAGAATCTCCGGTCAGTCATGGTACATTATAACCGCACTCATGGAAAAAGAAAAGTTTTATTTTAAATTTTGTGCAAAAAAATAGATTTTTTACTTGATTTTTCAATTCCTGTCTGGTATAGTTGCTATGTTGTGGGTCGCAGAGGTTTGCGATCTAATTGGATTCGAAGGAGGTGCGACAAAATGGCAAAGTGTGATATCTGTGAAAAGGGTGTTCATTTCGGAAACAATGTGAGTCATTCTCATAGAAGATCCAACCGAATCTGGAAATCCAACGTGAGAACCGTTAAGGTTGATAATAATGGTACTGTTAAGACTATGCACGTTTGTACTTCTTGTCTGAAGTCTGGATTAGTAGAAAGAGCATAATGATCATTATGATCGCGTCAAAGCCGCCTTACAAAAGTAAGGCGGCTTTTTTTCAATGGATAAACTTCTGTTTAGCATTGCTCCAATATCCAGTTTCCCAGATCCTCTTCTACCTGTTCTCTGTCTGTCTCATTGAGAATCTCATGACGGTCTCCCTCATAGAGCTTCAGCGTCACATTTTGGAATCCCAGCTTTTCATACCGGGCAGCCAGATGGGCAGGTCCTGCTCCCCAACTGCCTACAGGATCTTCCTTTCCCGATACCAAAAGGATGGGCAGCTCCCTGGGAATTTTTTCAATATCCGTTTCCCGGGTCACATATTCCAGAATCTCAAAGAAATCATGATAGGCTCCTGCTGTAAACCGGAAGGTATTGTATTTGTTATGCAGATACGCATCTACGATGTCTGTATCCTTGGTGAGCCAGTCCATAGAGGTTCTGACATTTTCGATATGCTTCAGATATCCGCCAAAGACCATGGCTGTCAATTTCTCGCTGCGATACCGTTTTCCTTTCAGCCTGATCAGTCCCGCTGACATCGTCTTCCCTGCCAGAACCGCCGCCAGAGCCATGTCGCCTGTCCCCATAATGATAGCGCCGTCTACCTGATTTCCGTAACGGGTCAGGTATTTTCTCAGGCAGAAAGATCCCATACTGTGTCCCATGATCATATGGGGCACATCCGGATACTCCTGAATCATGGCTTCTGTCACCAGATGCATATCCTGGATCAATAACTCCGCTCCCCCTTCTGCGGCGAAATAACCCAGATCCTCATCACAGCCTGCCGTCAGTCCATGGCCCAGGTGATCATGACCTATGACAGCTATCCCCTGATCACACAGATACCTGGCAAATGTATCATACCGATCAATAAACTCCACCATACCATGTACGATTTGCAATACTGCCTTTACTTCCCCCTCCGGTATCCAAGAGATCACGTGAAGCGTATGCCTGCAGTCGCTGGATAAAATGCCTCGTTCTTCTTTCTTCATATGGCCTTCTCCTCCTGAAAGAATTTATTGTTACGATTATTTTACCATTGATGCAGGTGATTTTCAATGTTGCCCTATAGGAATTTCTCCTTGATTGTGCTATGATGATGCCATGGGTCAAAAGACTTTAATCTTACCTAGGAGGAAAACCAACATGGGTTTATTTCACAAGAAGGAAAAGAATCACACC
>CAYMSZ010000231.1:0-2285 GCA_964393285.1 uncultured Lachnospiraceae bacterium
CATTTTTTTGTCCATTTTTTATCCCTGATATTTTCTGCTCTCTTCATAAATTTTTTGTAAACAATTCTGTCCCGTATGTCCTTTTCCCCCACTTTATGATATACTGTACAGGTGTTTGTGAAACAATACGAGATACCAAAGATTACAGAAGGCGAGACTGACATGTATTATTTTATTGTAAATCCTCACTCCCGTTCCGGCAAAGGACGCCAGATTTGGAATCGGCTCAAAGAAGTGCTGGATCATAATGAGATCCTTTATGAAGCATTTTTGACAGAAGGTCGTGGTCATGCCAGAAAGATTGCTGCCTCCCTCAGCGTTTCCTGCGCAGAGCAGGAAAATACCATTCTCATTGCTGTAGGCGGAGATGGCACATTAAATGAAGTGGTAGAGGGTCTGGATATTTCCTCCCACATCACCTTAGGCTATATTGCAACAGGTTCCGGCAATGATTTTTCCCGGGGCATGAAATTGCCTAAGAATCCGGAAAGGGCCTTGCAGCGGATTTTGCACCCCCGTTACTTCCGTTTTCTGGACTACGGTGTGCTTTCCTGCGATGTCAGTGATATCAACCACCATCGTTTCGTCGTCAGCAGCGGCATTGGCTATGATGCAGAGGTGTGCAACGAAATCAATACCAGTAAATTCAAACAGTTTCTCTGTCAGGTTCACTTAAGTAAATTGAGTTATGTCTGCATCGGCATCCACCGTCTTTTATGTATGAAGCCGGTAGATGGCTATCTGATTTTGGATGGCACAAAGAAAATTTCCTTAAAACAGACGGCTTTTGTTTCTACGCATATACATAAATACGAAGGCGGAGGTTTCCAATTTGCACCTAAGGCAGACCCCTGTGACGGGCAGTTTGATATCTGCGTCATCAGTCACACCAACCGACGCAAGCTGGTTCCTGCCCTTCTGTTGGCTGCTGTAGGTCTCCATACCCGCTGCAATGTGGTTCGGGTATATCGTTGTCATGATATTACGATCCATCTGGATTCTCCTCGCATTGTACACGCCGATGGAGAGATTCTGGGAAAGCATACGGATATTTCCCTTTCCTGTCGCAGCAAGCAGCTGCGTTTTATCGTGTAAAAAAACAGGGTTCCTGTCCGGCACAATATACACCTGACAGGAACCCTGTTTTCATACAATTCTGATTTTACAGTTCTACCTGAACCCTGTTTTCATTTCATACAATTCTTCCTTACAATTCTACCTGAACCTTGCTTTCCGGATCTTCCGGTTCCAGATTCACCGTTGTGGATACCACATAGAGGCCATAGGCCACGATGATCAGTCCTACCACACCGGATACCAACATCATCAGTTTATTCTTATACATAAAATCAAACCATGTGGTCTCTGTAATCAGCACAGATACCAGATTGGCCGTAGCATGGAACAGATAAGGTGCCAGGAAACTGTGGTATTTCTCGTACAGATATGCCATCAGGACACCCAACAGTGTGGCATAGACCAGCTGAACCAGGTTGCCATGGTAGACACCGAAAGCCAGTGCAGACAACCATATGGCGGTATTGGCAGGAATTTTCTCCTTCAGACGATTGTACAAAAGTCCTCTGAAAAGCAATTCCTCGCACAAGGGTACGATCATGGCTGTTCCTATGATCTGCACCGGTAAGCTGGCGGAATACAAGAGTTCTGATACCTCCTGATAGGTGGAATCCACAGTAATCAGGCCGCTGGCCATGATCAGATTGTTGCCGCCGATGCAGGCACCAAAGGCGATGAGACATACCAGCACATATTCCAGCAGGGAAGCATGGCGGTAGGTAATCTCCTCTCCCATTGCAATCCGCCATTTCTTATCCTTACGATAGAACAGGTACATAAAGGGAATGGACAGAATCGCTGTCCCTACCGTCATATAGTAGGACATATTCAGATACTGTTCCGTAGCCTGATAAACCACAGCCTGGAACTCTTCCTGGGTATTGATGGCTCCGCCTGTGGTAGATACGATATATGCAGCAACCACGATTCCCGCTACAATCTCCACCAGCAGAGAAATTCCAAAATACACCAGCAGTGGATAAATCAGCCTCCATATAAAGGAACGACGGGGTGACTCTTTCATCTTCATTTCAGTAACATTTTCCTTTCCGGCAGAACCAGCCTTATTCTCAAAAGCATTCTTTTTCGCTACCCTTTAGTATATCAAAAAAAGCAGGCTGTGTCTATGCAGCCTGCTTTTGAAAAAATAAAATAACTATGAACTTTCTATGATGCTGCCCTCAAAAGGCTTTGCGTCTGCACCAAAA
>CAYMSZ010000232.1:0-2254 GCA_964393285.1 uncultured Lachnospiraceae bacterium
GATACGGATCAATCTTGCTCTGAAGGTCTCCCGGCAAAAATCCCAGCTTCTCTCCTGCCTCAATGGCCGGTCTGGTAAGAATAATACGGTTTACCTCATTATTTTTAAAAGCCTGAATCGCCATAGCCATAGCCAGATATGTCTTTCCGGTACCGGCAGGACCCAGACCAAATACAATCATCTTTTCCCGAATGGCGTCCACATACTCCTTCTGCCCTACGGTTTTTGGTTTAATGGGTTTGCCGTTAATGGTACGGCAGATGACATCCTGATCGATTTCCAGAATCCGTTCTTCCTTGTCTTCAAAAGTCAGAGACAGGGCATAGTCCACATTCTGCTCGGTAATGGTATTTCCTCTTTTCGACAGCTCGATGAGATTGTTAATGACCCGTTTTGCCTTGGATACGGTGTTCTCCGGACCGATGAGCTTCAGTTCTCCGTCTCTGGAAATCATCGTCACATTTAATGTCCGTTCCATCTTTTTCATAAAGCTGTCAAAAGGCCCGCATACATTTTTCTCATGCTCTGCGGGAATATCTACAATTGTTTCAATTATGCTCATGAATCGTCTGCATCCTCCCTGGTGTACTGGGACTCGTCTATGATCTGTTCCACACCAATCGGTTGCTGCAGGGTAAGATCGACTGTGTACATACATATACCATCCATGGTATCTATTCTAACATCTTTCTCTATAATTTGTACCCCCTTTTCAAATAAATTTATAAAAATTTGATTTAGCTTTTCTTCTGCTTTTTCTTCGGCTTCCTCCTGGCTGTAGATGCCTTCGATCTCCTGATACGCCATCAAGGTGCGTTTTTCCCAGGCGATGGGGATCGTAAAGCCCAGGAGACGGAAGGTGTCTCCGGTTTCCGATACGGTATCATAGGTAGTCAGACCATACCGGTTTCCGTCCAGAAACCAGTCCCTTCCAAAAAGATGAACAGACAGCTGATACCTGCATTGTCCCGTATACCATTTGGTTTCATGGAGCAGAGAAAAGGACTGGGAAATATGCTCCTCCGTCTGGGCTATGATATCGGCATCTGCATGAGTCAGATTGACCCCGGTCTCCTCCCCGTCGTCATTGATAAGGGGAATCACACCACTTACCAGAATATCCCCAGCCTTTACCGTATCTCCCACTGCCACACAAGGGGTTCCTGCCCTGGTCACTATGGAAACGATCTGGCCATCTTCTTCTGCCAGCAGGTTGCAGGGGCTGTTATCTTCTTCCGCCACCGTCAGGACGCCTGTGTTTTCTTTGATCTGCACCGTCAGCACATCTCCGGAAACCTCCACAGACACCCAGTTAATATCCGGATATATCTGTCTGAGATATTGTTCCAGCTCCTCACTGTGAATCCTGTTCTTTCTCATTCCTACATAATAGCCGTTTTCCGCCAGGGTTTTCTGCAGCAATTCCTTGGTGTATTTGGAATTTCCCTCAAAGCGAATCACCCAGATGCATTGGGACAAGGCAAATAACAAAAGACCGCAGAGTATCATTCCCATGACATATCCCATCCGTCTTTTTCCTCGTCTCCACACAGTAGCTGTGCTGCGTTCCCGGCAAAGGATGAGACGCACATTGGCTTTTCTGGCGTAGTCAGCCATCTCCTCCACATCCTGGCAGGATGCCTGAAATCGATAGGTATCCTCCCTCCGCTCCAGCTGTTTTATGGGAATATGATTCAGACTGCACAGATTCAAAAATCGTTCCGGATGGGAACCGGACAGCTCCATTTTCACCTGACCCTTGCGAAATGTCTCTTTTTTCAAGCTTCCATCCTCCTGCCTGCCATCTGGACATTCAGAATCTGCCCGCAAATCCGAATCTCATCAGAAGAATAAAAGGTAATATCCAATCCCATTCCCGTAATCTGAATATTACAAGGCTTTGCCTGGATGATAATACACCCCTGATCAAAAGCCTGAATGCCTTTATGATTCTCTATCATGAGACTGTGACTGCCAATCATCGTCAGCATGAAGGCTCTGCCGGCAATATCCTCCGTCACACCCAGTGCATTGGCAAATGCCGTAATCCGCTCTTTCATAAAGCCACACTCCACCGGTAATCAATCTATCTTATGACGAAACCGCAAACCCATATGACGAGAACCTCCATTTTTCACCCTCCGGATTTCATGCCACATACATTTTCATCAATTGAAGGGAAGCCTAATTTATGGTATGATGATGCCAGGGTCAAAAAGTCAAAAGACTTTGTGCTTGCACAAAAAGGCTTTTG
>CAYMSZ010000233.1:0-2232 GCA_964393285.1 uncultured Lachnospiraceae bacterium
GTAGCTGTTATGGCAGTGGCAGGCCGTACAACCCAGTATGTCATGAGACACGATAAAAAGAAGAAAACAGAGGAAAAAGAGATAAATACAGAGAAAACGGAGGAAAGAGCTGATGAATGATTTGCTGGTACAATCTACCTTTTTTGGCGCATTTATCAGCTTGGTTTCCTATGAGGCAGGCTTGTATTTGAAGAAAAAATGGAAATCCGGTCTGCTGAATCCCTTGCTGATTTCTGTGATTTTGACCATACTTTTTCTGGTAGTATGCCATATTGATTATGATACCTACTATGCAGGAGCCAAGTATATCAGCTATTTGCTGACACCGGCCACTGTCTGTCTGGCCATTCCTCTGTATGAGCAGCTGGCGTTGCTGAAAAAGAACTATGCGGCTGTGCTGGCAGGAATTACCTCCGGTGTTCTCACCAGCATGGTACTGATCCTGCTATTCTCACTGGTGTTCCACTTTAGCCATGAGGAATACGTGTCCTTTTTGCCAAAGTCCATTACCACAGCCATTGGAATGGCAGTCTCGGAACAGTTGGGAGGCTATGTATCCATTACCGTTGCCATGATTGTCATTACAGGAGTGCTGGGAAATGTCCTGGCGGAGCCTGTGTGCCGCCTGTTCCATATTCAGGAACCCATTGCCAAAGGCATTGGAATCGGTACCGCCTCTCATGCCATCGGCACCTCCAAGGCCATGGAAATGGGAGAAGTGGAAGGCGCCATGAGTGGCTTATCCATTGCAGTGGCAGGCATTCTGACAGTAGTAGCTGCTGCCCTGTTTTCCTATTTACTTTAAGATGTTGGGGTCAAAAGGTATTTTGACCTTTTGACCCTGGCATCATAGTGACCAAAAAAGATGATATCCTACAAAACGGTTTCGGTGCGTGCCGATGTTTTGGAGGATATCATCTTTTTTAACAGGATGCCAGGGTTATAAGGCCTTTCGACCTTTGGCCCCTGCATCATCTTAGTACCTGAATGGATTTAACGAAGTACCTTCGTATCCAGGAAATTTCGTACGGCGCCGATCAGGTTGGCATCGTTTCCGTACCGACACTTTACGATCTCCGGCTCGATCTGAGGCAGAGGGAATTTTTCATAATCAAATACCTGATGTACCGCTTCCCGGATGCCTTCTACCACCATGGGTTCTGCAGAGATGCCGCCGCCTACAGCAATGCGGTCCACATCCAGAACAGTCTGAAGGTTATAGAAATAGCGGGCTGTAAACTGGCAGAAATCCTGGAAAACCTCATTGGCGACAGGGTCACCCTTCTTTACCAGATCAAAGAACTGAATTCCGTCAATTTCCTCACTGATGCCGGCTTTCTGCTTATATTGGCCTAAAACTGCGCTGGTAGCACAGGTGAAAGCAGACAGATTGCCCATATGAAGAGGCTCTGACATATTTTTAAGGGTACAGCTCAGCTCTCCGGCTGCGCCATGACTGCCTCTCATGACCTTGTGGTCGATGACGATGCCGCCTCCGATACCGGTACCGATGACATACACCAGACCGTTGGGAACATCGGAGAGAGCACCTACCCAGGCTTCGGCATTGGCGGCGCATTTACCGTCATTGTCTACACCCACCGGTACATGATACCGCTCCTGGAGCAGTTTTCCGATTTCCAGTTCCTTGACCCAGGAGTAGGAACCGCCGGTATGAGCAATACCGGTATGTACATCAATATTGCCAGGCATACTCATGGCAATGCCGTCAGCACCGTCTAAGTGAGACAGAACGCACTCATCCAGAGCAGCCAATAAATCCTCCAGGCTTTTTGTAGGGGATTTTACTTTCCATTGGGATAGAATTTCTGCTTTCTCATTCATTTCAGCAGCCTTGATAAAGGTTCCCCCCAGGTCCAATGCAATAATTTTCATACATTCTCCTTTGTTATAAATATGGTAATTCCTGTATGCAACAGGAATGGCAATAGGTATAGCTGTGTAAGCCTTTTCCAGTATAACACAGAATGGAAAGAGTAGATAGTGAAAATCGAACAAAATCAGAGAAAAAAATCCAAATTTTTGGGCATCATTGAGAAAAACGGAGCGAACAAATGTTTTTCATTCTTGTGAGAAGAAGGAATCTGTTGTATAGTATGAGATAAGGGACGAATGGACACGAAAATAAGTGCTTGCATTTATTTTCGTGTCTATGAGGACCGCAAAACATGAGAATGTAGCCATTTTTCAAAGAAAAATGAGCGGAATTCG
>CAYMSZ010000234.1:0-2206 GCA_964393285.1 uncultured Lachnospiraceae bacterium
GTGGATATGTTCCCTGAAACAGCAGGGATAGAGACCATTGCGCTTTTGCAGAAGAGCAGGTAAATTTCCGGTTCAGGCCCATAGGTAAAGTCCATCACCCTTTTTCTCATTCGGCATAGGATAAAAAGGGGGGTGGATGATATGAAAAAACTCTTGTTTATTACATGGAGCATTTCCTATGGCTATGGAACAGAAAAATCCCTGGCAGATGTGTTGAATCGCATGGATGATACCAAATACGAAATTAGTATTTTGCCCTTGTTTCAATATGCAGAGAGTACATTTTTTGACAGTCGTATTCAGGTATTGGCTCCGCTGGTGGATTATACCGCTGAAAATTTTGATGAGCAAGAGGCGCTAAAGGAGTATTATCGCCTCCTTGCCAGTCCGCTGCAATTTTACAGAAGAATCCCGCAAACCTATGATGTCATCATCGCCTGCAATCATAATGCACCATCTTATTTTGCTTCCTACATCAAGGGAGGAAAAAAGATACTTTGGATTCGCGGGGATATGCAGGAACTGAATTATCATTCCTACGAAAAGAATTCTCCCCAGTATCGACAGATCAAGCAGGAACATAATATGCAGGCAGGAGTGCTGAAATGTTTTGACGCCATAGTGGTGATTTCCCGTGTAGTCAGGCAGGCTTTGGCAGACTTATTCGGGGTAACGGAAAATGTGGTACAGATCAGTAACTCAGTGGATAGCGAAAAGATCAAGAAACTGGGAGAAACACCCATATCCCTGCCGGATAAGTTCCTGTTCACCACACTGGGAAGACTGGATTGCAATAAAAATCAGATGCTGCTTTTAAAGGCGGCAGCAGAAATCAGGAAAGAACGAAAGGATTTCCTGATTTATATTTTGGGAGAGGGAGAAGAACGAAAAAAGCTGGAGCAGTATATTCTGGAAAACCATCTGGAAGAAAATGTGCAGCTGCCGGGCTTTGTGGAAAATCCTTATCCTTATATCAAAAACAGCACGGCAACAGTGCTGACTTCTCTAAGTGAGGGCTTCAGTCTGGTATTGGCAGAAAGCGTGATACTGAATACACCTGTAATATCAACAGATGTAGGGATAGCAAGGGAATTGGTAGAGAAATATGACTGTGGGAATGTGGTTGGTTATGAGGAAAAGGAGCTTTCCGCTGTTATGCTTCGTTATATGAATCAATATGACGGTTATCCAAAAAAGGTTTTTCATATAGGAGACGAGTACGATATCCAAACGGAGGTACAAAAAACAGAAGACCTGATTGACGCCGTTGTGGAGAGAGAAGATAACAATAGGATGAAAAGACTCCCTTATCCGGAAGTTACCATGGGGGAACAGGAACTGAATACCTATGAAATACAGCAGGATCATCCTTATGTACTTCGGGTGATAAAAGACCAGGTTCCCTATGAGTATTTGATTCATAGAAGAAACAGCGTGGATAAGTTGATTGTGTTTCACAATGGAGCCGTAGTGGGTGGGAATGTAACAGTACCGGTATTTCAACGCCACAGCTGGATCAAAAACCTGAAAACTTCGGCGATTTTTTGTATGGACCCAACCCTGTATCTCAATCCATTTTTGCAGATTGGCTGGGGAGTGGGCAAAAACGAAAATTATTATCTGAAACACAGCAGTGAAATTCTGGGAAAAATCATAAAAAAGATGGGAATTCAGCCGGAAAATACGGTTATTTATGGCACCTCGGCAGGGGGATATCTGTCCATTATGACAGGGATCTATCTGAAAGGAGTCCAGGTGGTGGCAGACAATGCACAACTGGATGTGAGAGATTGGATGTATCAGGATGCAGTAGATGCCGTTCTGGATTTTTGCTTTGATCATGTAAGCGATGCCTTAAAATACCCGGAACGATTCAGCGTTGTGCAGGCGTTTGAAACCTACGGATATGTGCCGAAACTGTATCTTCATGTAAATCTGTGTTCCGTAGCGGATAATTCTACTCAGCTGGTACCATTTTTGCAGGCAGCGGAGAAGATGAAGGGAATTAAGGACTATCATTCTGTGAAGATCTACCTGCACTATGAACCGACCAAGGGACATGATGGCATGGGGATGGAGGAGGCATTGGATTTTTTGTATTCGATTCTGGAGATCGGAATAGGAGCTCCATATTGAGGAAAATACGAAGAATGGATATAATAAGGGATACAGATGAGAAAATAATTTGCCGAAAGGAAAACAGGAA
>CAYMSZ010000235.1:0-2196 GCA_964393285.1 uncultured Lachnospiraceae bacterium
CGTAAAGTATGGCATTGCCTGCTTTAGAAAGCATTGCAAGGTTGTCAGAGGATAAAGGATGATTTTGACATTTACTAATTGCCCGGAGCATGTTATAATCCACTTAACTTTCAGAGAAAAAGAGAGAATCATGCATTATGTACCAACGAAAAAATCAAGTTCAGGAATTGATGATTTGCTTATTGGATTGCTGTGGGGTCATCATTAGTTTCTTTGGAGCTGGACTCATTCGGTTTCAGGCTCTGGGACTATTTCAGCAGGCAACCAACCTTACTCCTGCATTAAGTGGTATTTTACTTCTCCATGTGGGAGTATTTTATATTCTTCGCACTTATGAAGGGCTCTATCGTCGTGGCCCCTGGCAGGAATTTATAAAAGTTTTGAAATACAATATCATTCTGCTCATGTCCATTACATGCTATGCCTTTGCAGTGAAGAATGCCATGGAATATACCCGTGCCACTCTACTGTATTTTTTTGTATTGAATCAATTTTTGATTTTTGGAAACCATCTTCTGGTGCGCAAGGTGGCCAGACGGAAGATGGAAAACAGGGATCGGACCAGTAATGTCTTATTGATTACCACCCAAAGCCGGGCAGAGCAGATCATTCGGTCCATGAATCGCCCCTCTGACTGGAACAATAAGATCTGTGCCGTTGCCTTGATAGATGTGAAACACGGAGAGGGAGAGGCACGGATTGCGGACGTTCCTGTGGTAGCAGATCGGGACGATGTACTGGAATATGCAGTCCAGAATGTGGTAGATGAGGCCTTTATCAGTGTTCCGGAGATGACAGAGAATCAGGAATATCTCAAATATCTGATTCTGGAGCTGGAGCAGATGGGAATTGTGGTAAATGTGAAGATTGAGATGATCGATCTGGGATGCGAGAGTGCAAAGCGCATTTATCGTATGGGTGAGTATTATGTAACATCCTTTACCACCAGACTGTATGATTATCGTTTAATGCTGGTGAAGCGTCTCATGGATATTGTGGGAGCCTTGGTAGGACTATGCATTACAGCTGTGGCAACCATCTTCCTGGCACCGGCGATTTTGCTGGAGTCTCCCGGCCCGCTGTTCTTCAAACAGATCCGTATTGGGAAAAATGGACGGCGTTTCACTTTTTATAAGTTCCGCTCCATGTATGTGGATGCCGAGGAACGCAAAAAAGAACTGATGGCACAGAATGAGATGCAGGGCAATATGTTTAAGATGACCAATGATCCCCGGATTACAAAGGTGGGTAAGTTTATCCGCAAGACCAGCCTGGACGAGCTTCCTCAGTTTTGGAATGTGCTGAAAGGGGATATGAGCCTGGTAGGGACCAGACCGCCTACGGAGGACGAATACCTTCATTATGAGGGCTGGCAGAAACGACGGATCAGCTTCCGCCCCGGCATTACCGGATTGTGGCAGATCAGTGGCCGCAGCAACATCAAAGATTTTGATGAAGTGGTGAAGCTGGATCTGGAGTATATCGACAATTGGTCCATCGGATTGGATATGAAGATTATATTAAAGACGGTATATGCTGTATTTCGGGGAGTCGGAGCCGAATAGGAGAGGCAGTGTACCGCAAGGAGGCAAAGCTGTTTCAGGCTTTGCCTTTTACCATAGACAGGAGAAAATGTATGGGCAGTTTAAAAATCGCAGTGGCGGGAACCGGTTATGTAGGTCTCTCCATCGCCACATTGTTGGCACAGCATCATCAGGTGACGGCTGTGGATATTGTGCCGGAGAAAGTAGAACAGATCAATCATAGAAAGTCTCCCATTCAGGATGAATATATTGAAAAATACCTGACAGAAAAAGACCTTGATCTGACCGCTACCCTGGACGGGGAAGCAGCATACAGAGAGGCAGATTTTGTAGTCATTGCGGCACCTACCAATTATGACAGTGAGAAGAATTATTTTAATACCACTGCCGTAGAGGATGTGATTCGCCTTGTGACAAAATGTAATCCCCAGGCCATTATGGTGATTAAGTCTACGGTTCCTGTTGGTTATACTGCTGCCATTCGGGAAAAAACCGGGAATCCCAACATTATTTTCAGCCCTGAATTCCTGCGGGAATCCAAGGCGTTGTATGATAATCTGTATCCTTCCCGGATTATTGTAGGCACAGACCTGGAGGATGAGAGACTGACGGAGGCGGCTCATACCTTTGCCGGACTCCTTCAGGAGGGAGC
>CAYMSZ010000236.1:0-2176 GCA_964393285.1 uncultured Lachnospiraceae bacterium
CGGTTCTTAGCCTGTGCGGATAGCGGTTGCGATTCATTCCCGACCATGATATAATAAAACGATGCAGTATTGCGAAAATTGCGTAGCAATGAAGCAATACATGGCATCGTGTAGATTGTGCAATATGGAAGCAATACGTGGCATTATGAGGACCGCATAGCATTTGTCGGTCAACTATTTGTGTCAGCACAAAAAAGCTTTTGACTTTGGGGACTCATACTTTTTGACCCCAACATCATGAATTGAAAAGAGACAAGAAAGGAATCTGTAAAATGGGAAAGATTAAAGTAACACGCTGTCATATCGAAGGGCTGGCTGTCATTGAGCCTACCGTGTTTCGTGATGAAAGAGGATATTTTGTAGAAACCTATAATTATAATGATTTCAAGGCAGAGGGCATCGACCGGGTCTTTGTTCAGGACAACCAGTCTATGTCGGTAAAGGGCGTACTTCGTGGCCTTCATTATCAGAAGCAGTTCCCCCAGGCAAAGCTGGTTCGCTGTATCCGTGGTACCGTATTTGATGTAGCCGTAGATCTGCGTACCTCTTCTGCTACCTACGGACAGTGGTACGGAGTAGAATTATCTGCAGAAAATAAAAAGCAGTTCTACATTCCCGAAGGCTTTGCCCATGGTTTCCTGGTGTTGTCCGACGAGGCAGAGTTTGCCTATAAGTGCACCGATTTCTACCATCCCGGTGATGAGGGCGGTCTGGCCTGGAATGACGGGGAGATTGGAGTAGAATGGCCCATAGAAGAGGGAATGGAGTTGATCATTTCCGAGAAAGATCAGAAGTGGGGCGGTCTGTCTGAGACCTTCCGTTTTGCATAAGAACGAAAAAAAGATCATATGAGGATTTTATGAAATCAGTATGTACCGATTTGTCGCTGGTCTGGACCAAACGCCATCTGATCTGGGAACTGGCCAAGGCGGATTTTAAGAAAAAATTTGTGGGCAATACCTTCGGCATCCTGTGGATGTTCGTACAGCCTGTGGTGACGGTGGTGATTTACTATATCGTCTTTGGCGTGCTGCGGGGAGATGTGGCCCAATCTATGGATGAATATCCCTACCTGCTGTGGATGCTGGCCGGTATTGTACCCTGGTTTTTCTTCCAGGAGGCCCTAAGCGGAGGCACCAACAGCCTCAATGAATATAGTTATCTGGTGAAAAAAGTCGTATTCCCTGTGAACATTCTGCCTGCCATTAAGTTAGTCAGCGCATTTTTGGTACACATGATTTTTGTACTGATCCTGCTCATTGTCTATATTCTCATGGGCAGACAGGTGTCAGTGTACTGGCTTCAGATTCCCTACTATTCTCTGGGAGTCTGGGTGCTGTGCCTGGGATTGTCCTACATTACCTCATCCATTATGGTATTTTTTAAAGATATGGGACAGATCGTAGCCATCATTCTCCAGTTTGGAATCTGGGTGACTCCCATTATGTGGCAGTACAGCATGGCGGGAAGCTGGGTGCCGGTATTGAAGCTGAACCCTATGTTTTATATCGCAGAGGGAATGCGCGGTGCCATGCTCTATGGACAATGGTTCTGGCAGCAGCCTCTGTATACCCTGTATTTCTGGGCGTTTACCATAGGAGTGCTGTTCTTAGGAGCAGGAATTTTTCACCGCCTGCGGCCTCATTTTGCAGATGTGTTATAAGGGAGGAAGTCTTGTGGCAGCCATTGTAGTTGACAACGTCACAAAGGTATATAAATTATTTGATCGTCCCATAGATCGGCTGAAGGAATCTCTTCATCCGGGGCATAAGGAGTATCATACCAAATTTTATGCTCTGAATCAGATATCCTTTCAGGTGGAAAAGGGACAGTTTGTAGGAATCATCGGAACCAATGGCTCCGGTAAATCCACCATTTTAAAGATCATCACAGGTGTGCTGACTCCTACCATGGGAACCGTGACGGTAAACGGCAGGATTTCAGCCCTGCTGGAGCTGGGAGCCGGTTTCAATATGGAGTATACCGGCATTGAAAATATTTACATGAACGGAACCATGATGGGATATTCCAGACAGGAGATGGATCAGAAGCTGCCGGAGATTCTGGAATTTGCCGACATCGGGGATTTTGTGTATCAACCGGTAAAAACCTATTCCAGCGGTATGTTTGTCCGTCTGGCCTTTGCCCTGGCCATCAATGTAGATCCGGAGATCCT
>CAYMSZ010000237.1:0-2166 GCA_964393285.1 uncultured Lachnospiraceae bacterium
TCATTTATACAACCGACCAATCAATTTCGGAGGATACGAATGAAGAAACACGGATGGCTTTGTCTGGGAGCAGCCGCTGCAGTATGTGTCGTAGGCGCTTCCTATCTTTATACCGGAGCAAGTGAAACCTTAGATGTAGAATCTGCCATGGCAGGAGTTGCTGTGGATTTGAATAATTATTATGCCAGCAGCCTGAACCCGGAGTCGGAGCTGAGAGATTTTCTAAACTCTGATCTCTTTACCCAGGAGGAAACCAATCAGGAAGAAAACCCGGAGGAGTCTGCTGAGGCAGAGAGCCAGTCCACAGAGGAAAGCACTGCGGAGACAGAGGAAACCACAGAAGCCCCTACGGAGGCCGAGACGCAGCCGGAGAAGACCTCTCCCTATGCCAATGTGGCAGTTTCCCGTGTGCGGGAAGGCAGCTATGTAAATGTAAGAACCGAGCCCAATACTTCTTCCGAAGTGTTAGGTAAATTATATAACGATTGTGCAGCTACGATCTTAGATACAGTGGCAGGAGAGGATGGAGACTGGTATGAGATAAAATCCGGCAGTGTCCGGGGCTATATCAAGGCGGAATATTTTATTACCGGTGATGAGGCCGAAGCCAGAGCCATCGAGATCGGCAAACTGGAAGGCTATGTAAATACCAACGGCCTGCGTCTTCGCTCTGAGCCGAACCTGGATAGTCAGATTCTGACCCTGTTGTACTCCGGTGAGACATATCAGGTACTGGAAGTAGGAGACGAGTTTGTAAAAGTACAGGTGGATGATGAGATCGGATATGTATATGGAGAGATGATCGACGTATCTGTCAAGTTCGATACAGCCATCTCCCTGGAGGAAGAGAAAGCAAAGGAAGAAGAGGAAGCCAGAAAGAAGGCAGAGGCAGCCGCAGCAGCTAAGAAGCTGGAGGAAGCGAAGAAAGCCGCAGCCGCCGCAGCAGCCGCAGAATCCGCAGCAGCGGCAAACCAGTCCTCTCAAAGTGAAGCTTCCGGTAACGATATCACCCAGGAAACCACAGCCGCTGTATCCACAACCACCACATCTGTGAGCAGCGCCAGCCGGGATGCTCTGGTATCCTATGCAAAGCAGTGGGTCGGCGTGACTCCCTATGTATATGGAGGTACCAGCCTGACCACTGGAGCAGACTGCTCCGGATTTATTCAGGCCTGCTATGCCAATGCTTTGGGTATGTCTGTTCCCAGAGATTCCCGTTCTCAGGCATCAGGAGGAACAGAGATCAGCGAAAGTGAGCTTCAGCCTGGCGATCTGGTATTCTACAATGGCGGTGGCAGTACCATCAACCATGTGGCCATGTATATCGGCGGAGGACAGGTAGTACACGCCAGCAATGCCAGCGTAGGTACCATCATTTCCAATATGAAATATCGTGAACCTTGCAAGTACGTCAGATATATCAACTAAGGATGCATTCCTTTATTTGACCTTACAATTTACAGCAGCATGTCAGAGACCGGTTACCTTTGACATGCTGTTTTTTTGATTCCAAAACAAAATCTACGGGAATTTATGGATTTCTGGAAAAAGATATGATATGATACTAGCAGCCATTTTTGGGAAAAAGAATCAATACGAGACATCATAAAATCAATCAGTCAGGAGAATGGAAATGGAAAAAATAATTTTGACAGGGGATCGTCCTACTGGAAAATTGCATATCGGACATTACGCAGGCTCTCTGAAGCGCAGAGTGGAGCTGCAGAACTCCGGCGAATTTGATCAGATCTATATCATGGTGGCAGATGCCCAGGCTTTGACAGATAATTTCGATAATCCCTCTAAGGTTCGGGATAACATTCTGGAGGTGGCTCTGGACTATCTGGCCTGCGGCCTGGATCCGAAGAAGTCCACTCTCTTTGTTCAGTCTACCGTTACAGAGCTGACAGAGATGACATTTTATTATATGAATCTGGTGACCCTATCCAGATTGGAACGGAATCCTACCGTAAAAGCCGAGATTCAGATGAGAGGGTTTGAGACCAGCATTCCTGTAGGCTTTGTCAATTATCCCATTAGCCAGGCTGCTGATATTACAGCCTTTAAGGCTACTACGGTTCCTGTAGGCGAGGATCAGCTTCCTATGATCGAGCAGACCAGAGAGATTGTCCGCAAGTTTAATTCCATCTACGGAGAGGTTCTGGT
>CAYMSZ010000238.1:0-2108 GCA_964393285.1 uncultured Lachnospiraceae bacterium
GCTTTGGTCAGGGCATCTACCGAATAGAGAGAGCCCAGTGCCAGGATGATGCCATCCTCTCCTGCCAGCTGCCAGGCCCATCTGCATCCTTCTTCCAGGGTGGGGGCTGCCTGTACCGGGCAATGGGTTTCCTTTCGGAACAGATCTGCCAAGGTCTCTGCCTCCATGGCTCTGGGACTGGGAGGAGTGACGGTAACAATGTGAGCCGCCAGGGCCGGCAGCTCTGCGATCATATGAAGGGCGTCCTTATCTGCCAGAACACCTACCACAAAGGTAATCTTGCGTCCCGGGAAATAGGTCTTTATGGTTTCTGCTGTGGCATGAATGCCATGGGGATTATGGGAACCGTCTACAAATACCAGAGGCTTGTCACAAATCTTCTCCATGCGGCCGGTCCAGCTGGTCTCTGCCAGACCTTTTCTCAGTGCCTCCTCTGAAATCTCCCAGCCTTTCCTTCTCAGTGCCTCTATGGTTTCAATGACCACAGTTGCATTATATACCTGATAGGTGCCTAACAGGGACAGCTGCAGATTCTCATATCCGCCATAGGAAAACTGCTGCCCTGTCAGGTCTCTGTGATTCACAATAAGAGACCCGGTATCGGGAATGGTTAGTTCACAGTCCATCTCCTTTGCCGTTTCTTCAATAATCGGCAAGGCTTCCGGATTCTGTCCATAGAAAACCACCTGTCCATGAGGCTTTATGATCCCTGCCTTGGCTCTTGCAATATCCTGGATGGTATCTCCTAACTCCCTGGTGTGATCCAGTCCCAGGGCTGTAATCACAGCCACCTCCGGGGTATCAATCACATTGGTAGAGTCCATTTTACCTCCCAGACCCACTTCCAGCACCACAATATCACAATGATTTCTCTTAAAATATTCCATCCCCAGCGCCGTAATCAATTCAAATTCTGTAGGTTTATCCTGCATCTGCTCTGCCAGAGGCCGTACATAATCTGTAATCGCCACCAGCTCTTCATCGGAGACAGGACAGCCATTGATTTGCATCCGCTCATTAAACACATGAATAAAGGGGGAAATAAACAGTCCTGTTCGATATCCAGCCTCCTGAAGCACCGACGCCGTCATGGCAGCCGTAGAGCCTTTGCCGTTGGTCCCTGCTATATGGACAAATTTCAGGTCCTTCTGGGGATTTCCCATGCGGTTTAACAGCTCGGTAATTCTGCCAAGCCCCAGACGCTTTCCTCTCCAGATCACACTGTGAATATAAGTAAGAGCTTCTTCGTAAGTCATATTGATTCCTCCTGAATCTGACGCACAAAACGTGTCACAGGGCTGTGATAGATGGCATACACCAGAATAGTATTGACGGCTGTGGCACAGACGCCCTGGGGAATCCGGGAAAGGAACAGGGCAGGATAAGGGTTCCCGTACAATCGGGATAACACCCAGGTACTGTAAAGCATGGTGGTCATCAAGGTAATCCCCAGGATTCCTATTCCATAGACCAGCACATTTTTACTTTTGCGAAATATGGGAGACAAAAGACCTGCCAGCAAGCCTGCCAGAATCGGGGAGACAGTCAGGGGCAAAAAGATGGAAGAGCCTCCTATCATACAGCCCAAAATATCTTCCAGACAGCCTACCATTGCCCCGGATACCGGTCCAAACCAGATTCCTGCCAGAATCACGAAGGTAAAGGCAAAGCTAAATCGCAAGGTAGGGGATGGATTGATCACCAGATAGCGGCTGGCTACAATGGCCAGGGCGATGAGCACCCCCAACATTGCCAGGGTTTTTGTGTTCCATGTTGTTTTCATTGGTTTCATTGTTTTCACGGGTAACGTCTCCTTTTCATTTTTCACTCTGCGTGCCCATTTCCAACAATGCATTACAGCAAAAAAACTCCCATCTCATTTTATCTGTATCGACAAAATGAGCGGGAGTTATGCATCCAAATCAAACAGGCAGGCAGCGGGATGCGAAAGACACACCACAGCGGCTCTTATGCCGCTTTCGTCCCGGAGACAACTCCCCGTCCTCCAGGCACTTAGCGCGTATCTTTCTACTCTGCACTACGTCAGCTACTATAGCATACTTTGTCTGATTTTGGAAGAGTTATTTCAAACTTCTCATCCTACTCCG
>CAYMSZ010000239.1:0-2086 GCA_964393285.1 uncultured Lachnospiraceae bacterium
AAAATTACTATGTTACGGTTTGCGCAAGTAATCCGCCATAATAATGCAATAAGGTCATAATAAAGAATTAAGGAGGAGGAAACATTATGTCTTACGTATCAGAAGTAATGGATCGGGTCATCGCCAAAAATCCCAATGAGCCTGAGTTCCATCAGGCAGTGAAGGAAGTTCTGGATTCTCTGGCACTGGTGATCGATGCCCATGAAGAGGAGTATCGTAGCATCAGTCTGTTGGAAAGACTGACAGAACCGGAGAGAATCATCTCTTTCCGTGTACCGTGGGTAGATGACAAGGGACAGGTTCAGATCAACAAGGGATATCGCGTACAGTTTAACAGCGCCATTGGTCCCTACAAGGGAGGTCTTCGCTTCCATCCCAGTGTAAATCAGAGCATTTTAAAATTCCTGGGATTTGAGCAGGTATTTAAGAATTCCCTTACCGGACTGCCTATCGGCGGAGGTAAAGGCGGTTCTGATTTTGACCCTAAGGGAAAGAGCGACAGAGAGGTGATGGCATTCTGCCAGAGCTTTATGACAGAGCTGTACAAATATATCGGGGCTGATGAAGATGTTCCTGCCGGTGATATCGGTGTAGGTGGCAGAGAGATCGGATATCTGTTTGGACAGTATAAGAGACTGTCCGGTCTGTATGAGGGTGTTCTTACAGGAAAGGGTCTGACCTATGGAGGATCTTTGGCCAGAACCCAGGCTACAGGCTATGGTCTGGTATATATCACAGAGGAAATGCTGCAGCATGCAGGGGATACTCTGAAGGGTAAGACAGTGGATATTTCCGGTTCCGGAAATGTGGCTATCTATGCCGCTGAGAAAGCACAGCAGCTGGGTGCAAAGGTAGTTACCATGAGTGATTCCAACGGCTATGTATATGATCCCAACGGCATTCAGCTGGATGTGGTAAAGGAGATCAAGGAGGTTCGCCGCGGTCGTATCAAGGAGTATGCCGATGTAGTAAGCGGAAGCACCTATGTAGAAGGCAAGAAGGTATGGGAAGTTCCCTGTGACGTGGCGCTGCCTTGTGCAACACAGAATGAGTTAAATCTGGATGCTGCAAAGACGCTGGTTGCTAACGGTTGCAAGTATGTAGCAGAGGGTGCTAACATGCCTTGCACCAGAGAAGCAACGGACTATTTCCAGGAGCAGAAGATTCCTTTCATGCCCGGTAAAGCATCCAACGCCGGTGGTGTAGCTACCTCCGCTTTGGAGATGAGCCAGAACAGCCAGAGACTGAGCTGGACATTTGAGGAAGTGGATGAGAAGCTTCATCAGATCATGGTAGATATCTACAGAAAGGTATCCGATGCCGCTGCACGTTACGGCGTGGAGGGCAACTTTGTAGCCGGAGCCAACATTGCCGGTTTTGAGAAGGTAGCCGACGCAATGAAGGCACAGGGTATCGTTTAAACCAGATTTGTCTGGATTGGAGAGGAAAAGAATCCTCTCTATCAAATCAGAAAAATAGCAGGAAGAGCCTTGTAAGGGAAACCCTATAAGGCTTTTCTTTCTGTAAAACCCTTAAAAGAAAAGGCTTTCCAGGGAAATCTTGAAAAAAAACTTGCCAAAAGATAACGCAGGGGGTATAATCACCAATATCATGAACAGAGGATTATACACGAACATCTGGTATAAAGTCCTTTGAAATGTGGAAAACTGGATACGAAAAGATACGTTATGAGGAAAACTAAGGCGGTACGGTCTTACAGAGAGACGATGGCAGGTGAAAATCGTCAGATACGGCAGCTGTTCCATTTTCCCAGTAGCTGATGAAAGTCAGAAGGGTGCGCTCCTTTATCGCGCAATGAGTGGTCACATGGAAGAATCCTGAGAATCAGGAGATCAGATGGTGGCAATTTGGGTGGCAACGCGGAATCTTCCGTCCCTGTGTACGATAGGGACAGAGGATTTTTTTTGATGTCAGGTCTAATGGCTTTAGGCTCGCAAAAAACTTTTGACATCATGAAATATATAAAAACAGGAGGGAATACAATGATTGATATTAAGTTTCTGAGAGAAAATCCGGAGGTTGTAAAGCAGAATATCCGCAATAAATTCCAGGACAGCAAGCTGCC
>CAYMSZ010000240.1:0-2027 GCA_964393285.1 uncultured Lachnospiraceae bacterium
TAGGAGAAGGAAAGACCAGAGCCGACCATGCCAATACCATGAACCAGCTGTTTGCCGCTTACTCTCGTGGTAAGGATGCCAAGGAGCTGATGGTGGTATTGGGAGAAGCAGCTCTGTCTGACATGGATAAGCTCTATGCCAAGTTTGCAGATGAATTTGAAAAGCAATATGTATCCCAGGGCTTTGATACAGACCGTGACATTGAGGAGACCCTGGATATCGGCTGGAAGCTGTTGTCGATTCTGCCTCGTTCTGAGCTGAAGAGAATCGATGACAAATATCTGGATCTGTACTATGGCAAGTAAGGGAGGTATGTAAAATGGCATCTTCCCAGATCATCCCTACCAGAATGGAGCTGAACAAGCAGAAAAAAAAGCTGGCAACAGCCACCCGCGGTCATAAATTATTGAAGGACAAGCGGGACGAATTGATGCGTCAGTTCTTAGATCTGGTCAGGGAAAATAAAGCCCTCCGCGAAAAGGTGGAGGCCGGCATCGAAGCCGCAAATAAAAATTTTGTCCTGGCAAAGGCAGCTACCTCAGACCAGGTGTTAAACACAGCCCTCCTGGCACCGAAGCAGGAAGTATATCTGGAAACCACCACCCGCAATGTTATGAGTGTGGAGGTTCCGGTATTTGAGACCAAGACCCGTACAGCAGATACCAACGATATCTATTCCTACGGTTTTGCTTTTACTTCCAGTGACCTGGACGACGCAGTAAAATCTCTGGCAGATTTGCTGCCGGATATGCTGCGGCTGGCAGAGGTGGAGAAATCCTGCCAGCTTATGGCTGCCGAGATCGAAAAGACCCGACGTCGTGTCAATGCCCTGGAGCATGTTATGATTCCCGATGCCCAGGAAAAGATCAAGTATATCACCATGAAGCTGGATGAGAACGAGCGAAGCTCTCAGATCCGCCTGATGAAGGTAAAGGATATGATGTTAGAAGAGGCAAGAGAAGAGAGAATCGCCAAGGATCACGAGGCGGGTATCCTGACAGACTAAAGAGGGTTCCAAACTCTCACAATGATGTACAAAAATCTCCCACAGAGTGCATTTCCTTGAAAAAGGAGGCATTCCGGAGGGAGATTTTTTTGATGCAAAAAGGAAAATATCGTATCACCTGTACAATGCTGTTTTCACTTCACAGGAATTGAATCGTACAATATACATAAAATAAATTTAAAAAAACAATAAAAACTATACAAAACAACATTATAAAACTTGACATAGCAGAAATAGAATTATAAAATATACATAAAGACAGGTAGAGGTCTATCTGTACATCAAAAAAAGGAGGATTTTATTTCATGAAAAAGGTATTGTCATTGGTTATGGCTCTGGCTTTGACCATGAGCATGTTGGCCGGCTGTTCCAGCAGTCAAAAGACAAGCGGTGGCGACAGCGCCGGAGACAGTAGCAGCGATACTGTCAGTGTACCTATTACCACAGATGATCCGGAGTACATCGCATCTTTGTGGGAAGAGGCAAAGGCTGAGGGGGAGCTGGTTGTCTATGGTTCTTGCGAAGAGGAATATCTGGCAGCTGCCTGCGAGAATTTTGAGAATCTGTTTGGTATCAAGGTAAGCTATCAGCGTCTGTCTACCGGTGAGGTTCAGGCTAAGATCGAGGAAGAGAATGGAAATCCTTCCGGTGATGTATGGTTTGGCGGCACCACAGATCCTTACAATGAGTCTTCCACCAAGGGACTTCTGGAAGCTTATGAGGCAAAGAATGCTTCTCATCTTACCAGCTCCGCTTACAGAGATGCAGACGGTTACTGGTATGGCATCTATAAGGGCATCCTGGGTATCATGGTAAATACCGATGAGCTGACCCGTATGGGCCTGGATGCACCTGAGGATTGGCAGGATCTGTTGGATTCCAAGTATCAGGGTCTGATCTGGCTGTCCAACTATAACACAGCAGGTACTGCTAAGCTGGTAATCAACACCATGATCCAGAAGTATGGTCATGACGAAGGTATCCAGTATCTGGTAGATCTGGATAAGAACATTGAAGTTTA
>CAYMSZ010000241.1:0-2006 GCA_964393285.1 uncultured Lachnospiraceae bacterium
ACAAATTCAATAACTGCCGGGGTAACCTTCTTAGACTGGTAGAAGTCTCCCAGAAGCTTCAGTCTCTCATCCGGCACGGTAACGATTCCCACATTGGGGTCGATGGTACAAAAAGGATAATTGGCAGATTCTGCTCCTGCCTTTGTCAGTGAATTAAATAATGTACTCTTTCCTACATTTGGCAAACCTACGATTCCAAGTTTCATAGTAAGTTCCTTTCCTTATCCATATCCATAGTTTTCTTTTCTGTTTTCGCCGCTGTCCGGCGATATACAATCTTCTGATATTGTAGCACAACAGATGCTTCTTCGCAAGAAGCCGTCGTCGTGTGTGCTCCTAATCCCGGGACATGACCATCACAAGACTTCCCGTGTCATAACTGATCCGGGCTGTCTCCCCGACAATCTCATTGCTGACTGTAAGGCCCGCATCCCGCATGGTCAGCCGGTATTTCTTAAATGTGTATTTGAAGCCCTCCAGGATCAGCCCCTCCACAGGGCCCTCCAGTGCAAAAAAGGACACATATCGTCCGAATTGCTCCTGTTTCTTTAAGACAGTCCCGCTCTCAACCAGAGTAATATAGTTGTGTTCATCAAGAATGGTGATGCGGATTCCCAGCTCTTTTCCCAGCGCCAGAAGCCCCAGGTTAGCCAGCACATGATCCATTCTGGTTCCCAGGCAGCCAAGAAGCACGATATCCTTCGCTCCTTCCTGTACTGCAAGGCAGACAGCCGACTGGGTATCGGAATCATCCTTCTCCGGCTTTAACCGGACGACAGACTCATCAGGAAGCTGTTCCAGATACGAAAGCCCCTCCCGGGATATACTGTCAAAATCTCCGACAGCCTGATCGGGCAGCAGCCCGGCCCGGCCCAGGAATTCCAGCCCCCTGTCGGCAGCGATCAGACGGATGTTTTCCCGTCCCTGCTGTTTCCATAATTTTTCCAAAAAATCGAGGGCAAAACCATTCTGGATATTGCCCCCGCTTACAATGACTGTATCAATCATAAAATCCCTCATACAATTGTTGTGCTGATTTCTTCCATCTGTTTTCTGACAGTTTGCACATTTGCAGCCAGATCACCGGAAAATACATGGGATCCGGCAACCACATAGTTTGCTCCCGCTTCCATAACCGTTTTCAGGGTCTCTTCATTGATTCCGCCGTCTACCTGAATCTGTACATCCAGCCCTCTTGCCCTGGTCAGTTCATACAGCTCCCGTACCTTGGCGGTACACTCGTCTATATATTTCTGACCTCCAAAGCCAGGCTCTACCGTCATGACCAATACCATATCCACCTGATCCAGCAGATGTTCAATCGTTCTGATCGGTGTCTTCGGTTTAACAGACACGGCAGCTTTCACGCCAGCCTGCCGGATTGCGCGTAAGGTCTGCTCCAGATCCTTGCATGCCTCTGCATGCACCGTGATGGAATCGGCTCCGGATTCCACAAATTCGCGGATATAGCGAATCGGTTCCGTGATCATAAGATGAACGTCAAAAAACAGCTTTGACTCTTTTCGTATAGACTTGATCAACGGCATACCAAATGAAATGCTCGGTACAAAAACACCGTCCATTACATCAATATGGAGAATTTCTACACCTTCCCTCTCAAGGATCTTAATCTGTTCCCCCAAACGATTAAAATCCGCAGCCAGAATTGACGGGCACAATTGATACATAAATCAGTATCTCCTTTTCTCTTTTAGTTCCTGATAGAGGCTGATATAATCCTCATAGCGAAGACTGCTGATCTTATGCTCCAAAAGGGCCTGTTTCACCGCACACTCCGGTTCATGGATGTGGCGGCAGCCCAAAAAGCGGCAGTCTTCTTCATATTTCCGGAATTCCGGGAAATAATCTTTCAGTTCGTGCTCCTCCATATCGGTCAGATAAAGGGAGGAAAATCCCGGTGTATCCACCAGGAATGTATTTTCTGCAACCGGAATGATCTGGGAATGTCTGGTCGTATGGCGTCCCCGTTTCAGCTTGCGGCTGAT
>CAYMSZ010000242.1:0-1952 GCA_964393285.1 uncultured Lachnospiraceae bacterium
GAGGCTCCACCTCAGTGATCCGGTCGATCTCATCCCCGAAAAACTCAATGCGGATAAAATAATCTCCGCCCTGGGCGGGGTAAACCTCCAGCACATCTCCGTGTACCCGGAAGGAGCCGCGCTTTCTGTCCATCTCGTTTCTGGTGTACTGCATGTCCACCAGCTCCCTCAAAACCTGATCTCTGTCCTTCTCCATACCGGGGCGCAGAGAGACGATCATATCCTGATACTCGTCCGGACTACCCAGACCGTAGATGCAGGACACGCTGGCCACCACGACCACATCCCGCCTCTCCGTCAGGGATGCCGTGGCGGAGAGACGCAGCTTGTCTATCTCGTCATTGATGGCGGAGTCCTTGGCGATATAGGTGTCGGAGGAGGGCACGTAGGCCTCCGGCTGGTAATAGTCATAGTAGCTCACAAAGTATTCTACCGCATTTTCAGGAAAGAATTCTTTAAACTCACCGTAGAGCTGCCCCGCCAGAGTCTTATTGTGCGCGATCACCAGCGTCGGCTTGTTCAGGGCAGCGATCACATTCGCCATCGTAAAGGTCTTGCCGGAACCGGTCACCCCAAGCAGTGTCTCAAACTGGTTGCCCTTTTTGAATCCTTCCACGAGCTCCGCGATCGCCTGCGGCTGGTCTCCGGTAGGGGAATATTCAGAATGAAGTTTAAATTTTTTTTGTTCCTGTTGCACAAAAAAGCACCTCCTGTTGCAGACTAAGACTGTTTTTAACGCTAATACTCCCCAGGCAGATTTCTCTGACCCAGGGAGTATTTGACATGCTCTTTCCACCAGATATTTCAAAATCTCTTTGCTATGATACTCTTATCTCCTTCTGAAACACCGAGAGCCCTTAGAATCATAATACCATGATTCTGCAACCTTTTCAACGAAAACAACAAAAAGAAGTACTCCCGAAAGAGTACTTCTCTCATATCCCGGTGCTTTCCGTCCCCCGGTTTTATGCGGCAATCTCGAACGCCTTCTGTATCTCGTATGCGACGAGCACCATGTCCGCAAAATTCAGCTTATACGCCTTATACTTGTTCTTCGGTATGAACTCCTTCGTCCTGCCCGGTCTCCAGGATATCCGGAATGTGCTGTCCGGTTCGATCAGGATATCATACATAAAGCCCTCATGCACCACCGTCATGACTCCGTCGGTCCTCTCTGTCTGCATGGAATACTTTGACTGCAGAATGGGCTGCATTGTCCGAAACATCATGTCATTGTCTACCCCGCGGCGAAGCTTGAATTTCATCAGCCGCAGCATATTTCGCTTATGGCACAGAATGAATGTATAAATGAAATAGGCTGCAAGAAAAACAGCTACCCCAAACAGAAGCCAGGGCATGAGCAGGATCTCCAATATAAGGCATCCGACATCTACCCAGTAGAACTTATTCATTACCTCACCTTCCCCTTTATTTATACAAAAGAAACTATTTTATCCCGCTACTGATTTTATTCTAATACATGCCGAATTATCTGTCAATAGGTAAGAAATCATTTGTTTATCTGTAAGTTTTTGATTTTTGTATTGATATCATAAATATGTCACAAGGTGACAGAAGGGAGAAGACCTATGGAAATGAATGTTGGAGAACGAATTTCCTATTTTCGTTCTGCAAAGGGCTACACTGTAAACAAACTGGCCAACATGGCAGGTGTCTCGCAGAGTTATCTGAGAGACATAGAACTTGGCAACAACAACAATCCCGGCATTGACGTTCTCGACTGTCTCTGCAGTGCGATGGGGATCACCCTGAAAGAATTCTTCGATGTGGACAGCGATCCGAAATATTTTAAGGATCCGCTGTTGGATGAAATCTTCAGGCTGACACCCTCACAGCGGGAAAATCTATATATGTTCTTAAAATCTCTACGCAGTTAATACCTTCAACTAAAAATGAGCTATGCCCCACCGACACAGCCCATTTTCTTTTTT
>CAYMSZ010000243.1:0-1933 GCA_964393285.1 uncultured Lachnospiraceae bacterium
CCCACGACCTCCGCCGTGACAGGGCGGCGCTCTAACCAACTGAGCCATCGGGCCATTTTGAAATCAACCGTAGCCAGTAGTTAGGTAGTGGACCTTCGGGGACTCGAACCCAGGACCGACCGGTTATGAGCCGGTTGCTCTAACCGACTGAGCTAAAGGTCCGGTTGAAACAACACCCGTCAGACGGGCAAGAGAAATAGTACCACACTCTTTTACAAAATGCAAGTACTTTTTCAAATTTTCTTCTGAAATCAGATTCCCTCAACCTCCACCGTTTTTCCCGGTTGGATTTCTATGGTATCAATTTTTTCCACTTCACGGTTATAGACATCCGCCAGAATCATCTGTTCTTCCAGAGGCAGCTGATTTTTTAAATTCCATACCAGAAAGCCATAGGGGAATTTGTGGCAACACCCCGGGAAATTCATGGAGGAAAATAAAAATCCTTTTTCATATTGATATGAGAAAATACGGGAGCGAATTCCCTCATTGTGCGCTGCCGTCAAATAGCTCAGTCGGGACAACAGACCCAGATACGCTGTTTTTCCAGTAAACTCTCTGTGAATTCGATACAGAAATTGAGATAGCAGTTCCCGGCTTGCCTTTCCCAGTCCTTCTCCTATCATGCATTCCTGAATTTTTGTAGTTGTGCGCCAGATTCGCTTGCCAGATCCAATCCCTGTATCTGTCACCGTGTCGCTTCCTTTATCCAGACTTTCCTGACAAGGCGGATTCAAGAGGATAATCCAGCGGATGTCCGGATTCTCCAAATCTGCCTGCAATCCGGCAGGCATTTTTTTATGTATCCCCATGGTCTCCAGTCCGGCATACTCCATAAAATCCACATCATCATTCAGGTAATCATATTGGAATACCGTTGCTCCCGGAAACATGTTGCGGCAATATTGGGTTTCTTCTTCAGAAATCGTAGACAGATAGCAGTATCTTTGTGCCTGAGGCGGCAGCACATATTCCAGATTTCCGGTTCCTGCTGCCATATCCCACAACCGATACTTTCCTGTGGTCCACCACTGAGGGCCGATCACCCGTCCCAGGTATACCATGGCTCTCTCGGCAAAGATCAGAGGGGTGTAAAATTCGCCGGTTAACCGCAGTCTGGATTCATCCACTGCACGCCCCAGCACCCGGTTCTGATAGAGTTCTTCCAGAGATTGCTCCTCTTGAAGCTGCTCTTTTGGATCTTCCTCTTCCTTATCTAAATCAAATATGGTCAGCTGTTCTTCTGCCTGGCAAAGCTTGATCTGTCCGGCAAAGGCTTCCTTTTCCTCTTTCTCCTCCAGATGGTATCTCTTTGCTTCTTTGACAGCTTCTGACTGGCCAAGATCCCGGAGTAACTGTAAATCCGGGTGATCCGGTTCCAGATCCCAGTCATATTTCGGTGTTTTGGAAATCAAATAATACTCTTTCAGCTTCTCTGTCTTGAGTATCAATGCTTCTTCCCTGGTGACAATACAAAGATACCTGCCGGGACGGCGGGATGTCCTTCCGTATTTTCCTCTATGAATCAGGTACATAGCCTCTGCCAAGACTCTGGCCTGCTCTTGTGGTACGGAAAGCTGGGCATTCCAACGAAACAGGTACAGCACCTCCGGCGTATAGATGCTGGCATAGGCTTCTGCCTTTTCCCTGATCTGAAATTCCTCCGCAAAAGTTTCCAGGAGCTTTCGATCTTCCTCCTGAATCGTTTTCTTTTTATATTGGGTTCTCTTCTTCATATCATGTTCCAACTTTCCCGGTCTGTACCACTCTGTTTGATCACTACTGGAAATCTGTTGATTCTCCTTTTGTATCGCCTCTATCTTACCATAACTATGTTTCCGGTGTCAAAACTCCCTTCCATAAAAAATGATGATGCCAGGAAATTGCGTAGCAATGAAGCAATACGTGGCATCAGTTGGGGGCAAAATACATT
>CAYMSZ010000244.1:0-1894 GCA_964393285.1 uncultured Lachnospiraceae bacterium
GGGCATTTCCCATGATGACGGTATCCAGAACGGTATACTCATCATATTTAAAGTGATCCTGCTGGAGGAAGGAGAGACGCTGACCGGGAGTGATAAAAATGTCACCCTTGCTGGGTTCCAGCTGACCGGAAAGAATTTTCAGAAAGGTGGACTTGCCGGCACCGTTGGCACCGATAAGACCGTAGCAGTTGCCTTCCGTAAATTTGATGTTTACATCTTCAAAAAGCGCCTTTTTTCCAATTCGTAATGTAATATTGTTTGCACTTATCATAGTATTTCGCTCCTAATTCATAGATTCCTGTAACAGTTCAGAACCTTCTCCCAAATAAGCCGGAGGCGATGGAAGAGAGGGTCCCGGGGCAGCGGCAAAAAACAATCCGGGGCATCCATAAGATCCTTGAAATCTGCGAAACCCTTGATTATACTGGTTTTTGAGCGCACATCACTTAGTATATATCAAGGATTTCATTTGCACAATAGAAAAATGAAGAGAAAGTGAGAAAATATCAGAAAAGGCCGGACTGCTTGAATAAAAGAACTTTACACCGCTCCAAAAACAGGGTAGAATGAAAATAACATGGGGTTTTGCGGGGACGCAAGACGAGATCATTTTTAGGAGGAAAGAAATGAAAGTTTTAGTCATTAACTGTGGCAGTTCTTCTTTGAAGTATCAGCTCATCGACATGGAAGACGAGTCTGTAATCGCAAAGGGTCTGTGCGAGAGAATCGGAATTGAAGGGTCTATGCTGACTCACAGACCTACAGGTAAGGATAAGGTAGAAGTATCCAAGCCTATGCCTAATCATGAGGTAGCCATTAAGATGGTACTGGATGCACTGGTAGATCCGGAGCATGGCGTGATTCAGAGCACCGATGAGATTTCTGCCATCGGACATCGTGTTCTCCACGGTGGTTTGAAGTTCTATAAGTCCTGCGTTGTGACAGAGGAAGTGAAGGAGACCATCCGTGAGTATTTTGATCTGGGACCTCTTCATAATCCTGCTAACCTGATGGGTATTGAGGCCTGCGAGGCAGCTATGCCCGGTAAACCCAATGTAGCTGTATTTGATACCGCATTCGGCATGAGTATGCCGGAGAAGGCTTATAAGTACGCCATTCCTGAGGAATATTTCGAGAAGTACATGATCCGTCGCTACGGTTTCCATGGCACCAGCCACAAGTTTGTTTCCGGTGAGGCCATTAAGTTCGGCGGCCTGGATCCTGAAAATGCAAAGGTTATCGTATGCCATCTGGGTAACGGTTCCTCTATCTCTGCTTCCATTGGCGGCAAGTGCGTAGATACTTCCATGGGACTGACTCCACTGGAGGGCCTGGCTATGGGTACCAGAAGCGGTGACCTGGATCCTGCTGTTTTGCAGTTCATCATGAACCATGAGCATATCGATATCAATGAGATGCTGAACATCCTGAATAAGAAGTCCGGTGTGCTGGGTCTGTCCGGTGTATCCTCCGACTTCCGTGACCTGGGTGCTGCTGCTGAGGCAGGCAACCATCGTGCACAGGTGGCTCTGGATGTATTCAAATATCGTGTTATTAAGTACATCGGTTCCTATGTGGCAGCTATGAACGGCGTAGACGCTATCTGCTTTACTGCAGGTGTAGGCGAGAACGATGCCGCTACCCGCAAGGAGATCTGCAAGAACCTGGCATATCTGGGCATCGAGATCGATGACGAGAAGAACGCCATCCGCGGTGAGAATGTGGTGATTTCCACTCCCGATTCCAAGGTAAAGGTTATGGTACTGCCTACCAATGAGGAATTGGCTATCGCCAGAGATACCGTAGCTCTGCTGTAAGTAAGGAAAATTTTTAAGCATGACAAAGCCCCTGAGAGGGCATTTAGTCAGGCATATGATGAAGCATCAGAAAAGCA
>CAYMSZ010000245.1:0-1810 GCA_964393285.1 uncultured Lachnospiraceae bacterium
AGGTAGTGGCAGGAGCAATCCTGGGAATTGTGATTGCACTGTTGCTGCCGTAAATACGATTGTGTGACAAAAAGAACTTGACAACATGGCAATGCCAAATTATAGTGTACGCCGGATGAAATATTACGGAGGTACTATGAAAGAGTTTTTGACAGAAAATACGGATGCACAGAATTTATTGATGGAAGGAGCAGTGAGAGTTGAGATGATTTCCGCCCAGGGCATGAGAGTCGTGGCTGCGGAGAGTCTCCAGAACGGATGCCTTGCGAAAATAGACGCATGGTTAGAGCAACTCGAATTGTTATAATCAAATAGATAAGCATTACAGTAGTACGAACAGGAAGCTGCCACATGAAGAGATTTATGTGAGCAGCTTCTTGTTATATCTGTGCAATTAAACATTTTCCTGTGAGACGGAATACCACTTCTTATGGAAAGCCGCAAACATCCCTACACAGATCAGGGAAGAGAGAAGAGATCCGGCAGGGGCCGCCATTCCCATGGGGAACAGGGTATCCGGGAACCAAAGGGAGGCCAGATAGGCGCCGGGGATACGGATCAGGATAATAGAAACCACATTCTGGATAAAGGAAAGCTGGGCCTTTCCATAGGCACAGAAGTAGCCGCTGAAACAGAAATGGATGCCGGCAAAGATGCAGTCGGTCACATAGGAGCGGAGATACTGACTGCCGGCCAGGATGATGGCTTCGTCACCGTGGGCAAAGAGAGACAGGATTGGCTCAGCCCAAAACTCACAGATGACAGTGACAAACAGGCCAAAGATCAGACAGATCCCGATGCCGTAAGCCAGTACCTGTGAGCTTCTTTTATGAGCATTGGCACCGACATTTTGAGCAGCAATAGCAGAGATGGAGGACAGCATGGCAGAATCCACCAGAAACAGGAAGCTGATGATTTTCTCCACAATGCCTACACTGGCAGCAGCTGTCACACCACGACTGTTGGCAATGGCGGTAATGACCAGAAAAGAAATCTGGATGAAGCCGTCCTGACAGGCAATGGGAATGCCTATCTTCAGGATATCCCACAGGACATCTCTGTGAATATGAAAATCATTTCGGCTAAGCTTCACATCCAGATGGAGTTTCCCCAGACTAAAAAAGGCAATGAGAACACTGACAGTCTGAGAGATGACAGTAGCCAGGGCGGCACCGGCAGCTCCCATGCGGAAAGCACCGATAAAAAGAAAATCCAGGATCACATTCAAAACACCGGCAATGGCCACGAAATACATAGGCCGCCGGGAATCCCCCATGCCCCGGAATACGCTGCTTAGAACATTGTAGGCAGTGATAAAAGGTACCCCGACAAAGCAGATGAGAAGGTATTGCCTGGCCTGCTCTATGGCCTCTGCAGGGGTGGATAAAAGGGTCAGAATCCCTCTTACAGCGCAAATCAATAAAACGGTAGCAATTACGGAAAAACAAAGAAATAAAGAGATGGTGTTGCCAATACTCTGGGCTACCAGCTCTTTTTTTTTCGCCCCTAGATTTCTGCCGATGGTTACGGTAGCCCCCATAGCCAGTCCCATGATAATGACGGTCAGCATATGCATGACCTGGCTTCCGATGGAAACAGCAGAGATAGCAGCGGCACCGTTATATTGACTGGTGATAAAGAGGTCAGCCAGCCCATAAAAAGTCTGCAGAAAACAGGAAAGCAAATAGGGGAGAGAAAACCGGATCAGGATTTTTGGAATACTGCCTGTGGTCATATCGTTTTGCATGGGGTACTACCTCCGAGATTCATTCTGAGGTATATGATAGCAGAAATTGGCGAATTTGGGAAC
>CAYMSZ010000246.1:0-1803 GCA_964393285.1 uncultured Lachnospiraceae bacterium
GGTGGATGATCTGGAAGAAACAGTGATTCGCTGGAGAGAAAATGTTCTGGGCATATCGGATTATGTACCCAGTGCTAGTGTATCTGCCATATCAAAGGAATTGAAACACCTGGTAGACTAATCAGACAGCCTTGTCTGTGAAGGGAGAGGTGTTTCTCTCCTTATCTATATTTATTCGCAAAACTCTTGTTTAACGCAGAAATATGTGGTATAATAAATATATGATTCTTACTAGATGCCATATATTGCTTCATTGCTACGCAATCTACGCAATACTACAAATATACAGAATCCTAATTTATTGCGTAAATTACTACTTCAACTACGGAGGTATTCTTCACTATGGCTACAACCAAACGACCTTACTATGAACAGGTAGATATTGCAAATACACAACGACTGCGTGAACTGTTGGATGGATTGCCTCCATTTGTCCGCGATTATTTCCGCGGTAAGGAACCTGTCACAGCCTCCCGCACACGGATTGCTTATGCCTATGATCTTGGCGTATTCTTTCATTTCCTCATAGACCAGAATCCCTACTTTCGTGACAAAGGTATGGATCACATTACGGTGGATGACTTAGACCGCATCACTTTGACCGATCTGGAGGAATACACAGAATACCTGAAATATTATGACAAGGATGATACGGACCGAATCAACAAGGAACGAGGCATCAAGCGTAAATTATCATCTCTCAAAAGCTTCTATAACTATTATTTCCGAAAGGAAGAAATCCGGACGAATCCTGCTGCCTTGTTGGAGCTTCCCAAGCTTCATGACAAGGAAATTGTCCGGTTAGACCCTGATGAGGTGGCGCTCCTCTTAGATTCTGTTGAGAATGGTAATAAATTAACAAGCAGGCAAGCTGCTTTTCACGAAAAAACGAAGGTTCGTGATCTGGCTATCATGACCTTGCTTTTAGGCACCGGTATTCGTGTATCGGAATGCGTGGGTCTGGATATCAACGATGTGGATTTTAAAAATTCCGGGATTCGCATCCATCGAAAAGGCGGTAAGGAAGTTATTGTATATTTTAGTGATGAGGTGGCAGACGCTCTAAATCCCTATGTAGAGCAAAGAAAATCCATTATTGCAGAGGAAAACAGCGAAAACGCCCTCTTCCTCTCCGGTCAGAACCGCAGAATCAGTGTTCGAGCCGTAGAAAACCTGGTGAAGAAATATTCCCAGACCGTCACGACGCTAAAAAAAATAACGCCTCATAAGCTGCGCAGTACCTACGGCACCAGTCTCTATCAGGAAACCGGTGATATCTACCTGGTAGCCGATGTGCTAGGCCATACAGATGTAAACACAACCAAAAAGCACTATGCTGCCCTGGATGATGAACGGCGCCGCTATGCCAGAGATAAGGTTCGCCTGCGGGAAAAGCGGGAATAGTTTCGCTTTTATAATTCTTCCTGTTTATAATTCTTCCTGGACCTGGATTTGAAAAATATCCTCCATGGGAATGCAGGTCTGGTCCATGAGAATCAGCTGACGGGTACTGGTATCTATTTTTTTTACAGCGCCTACAACATCGATATATGCCCCGCCCTCTTTCTTTTTATCAGGGAGGAAATAGGTAATTTCCACCACAGGATGCTCCTGGATATGATTTCTCAAATATTGTAGATACCTGTCCAGTCGGACCTTTTCCTCCTCTTCCAGTTCGATTTTCCGATCTGTCAGTCGCCCTGTCTCCAAAATGGCCTCCCCATGGCCTGTGAGAGCTGCAAATGGAGAGAACTGCGCTGCCCGATCCTTCCTGGACATCTGAGGATGGGTCTTGGAAACATG
>CAYMSZ010000247.1:0-1788 GCA_964393285.1 uncultured Lachnospiraceae bacterium
AGAAAGAACTTGTCCTATGCAGGCTGCTGTCAGGAGATAAGAAAGAGTGGATAGAAGATTGCTTATCCGGAAAAAATGCGTTATCATGAGGGAAAGAAAGTTGATAGGGGGAATCAGATATATGGATGGGATTCAATTGTGGAAAGAAGGCGTGTATCTTACGGAGGAGGGACTGGTTCCGTTGTCCCAGGCAGGAAGACTGACGGTTCCTTCACCGGAAGAGGGTGCAAGGCGCACTATGGCTTATGGGATTTTAGCGGCGCATAATGCTTCCGAAAATATGAAAAATCTGCAGATTCGCTTTGATCAGCTGATTTCTCACGATATTACATATGTTGGCATTATTCAGACAGCCAGGGCCAGCGGAATGACCAAATTCCCTATTCCCTATGTACTTACCAACTGCCACAACAGTCTTTGCGCAGTAGGCGGTACCATCAATGAGGATGATCACATGTTTGGCCTGTCCTGTGCAAAGAAGTACGGAGGGGTCTATGTACCGCCTCATCAGGCAGTAATCCACCAGTATGCCAGAGAACAGATGGCATTCTGCGGCGGCATGATTCTGGGCTCTGACAGCCATACCCGGTATGGCGCTCTGGGAACCATGGCAGTGGGAGAGGGAGGTCCGGAGCTGGTGAAGCAGCTGCTGGAGCGAACCTATGACATTCCTATGCCGGAGGTGATTGCAGTCTACCTGACAGGAAAGCTGGCAGCTGGAGTAGGCCCTCAGGATGTGGCACTGGCAATTATGGGAGCCGTATTCCAGAATGGATTTGTGAAGAATCGGGTCATGGAGTTTGTAGGACCGGGTATCGCCGGGCTGACCATGGATCAGCGAATAGGGATTGACGTCATGACTACAGAGACCACCTGTTTGTCCTCCATCTGGGAAACCGATGAGAGAACGAAAGAATATCTGGAAATCCACGGAAGACCGTCGGCGTACCGAAAGCTGACACCGGAGGCAGGAGCCTATTACGAGGGAGGAATTACCATCGATCTTGGGGCCATTCGTCCCATGATTGCCATGCCCTTCCATCCCAGCAACGTATACCCTATTCACATGTTAAAGGAGAATCTGAAGGATATTCTGGCAGAATGTGAGGAGAGAGCCAGGGTAAGCTTTGGAGAACATGTGAATTTTAATTTGCAGAACAAGATCGTGGAAGGAAAATTGTATGTAGAGCAGGGAATCATCGCCGGCTGCGCCGGAGGTGGCTTTGAAAATATCTGTGCAGCTGCCGATATTCTGCGAGGCAGAAGCATTGGCTCCGATGCCTTTACCATGAGCGTATATCCTGCCAGTATGCCGATTTTCCGCCAACTGATGAAAAATGGAGTTGCCGCAGATTTGGTGGATGCAGGAGTGGTGCTAAAGACGGCATTCTGCGGTCCCTGCTTTGGTGCAGGAGACACGCCGGCTAACAATGCCCTCAGCATTCGCCATTCTACTCGTAACTTCCCGAATCGGGAGGGATCTCGCATCCAGGATGGCCAGGTTGCTTCGGTTGCTCTTATGGATGCCCGTTCCATTGCCGCTACGGCTGCCGCCGGAGGCTATCTTACCGGAGCCGATGAACTGGATGTAGAGTATACCGGTCCTGCCTATTATTTTGACCGGAATATCTATGAAAAGAGAGTGTTTAACAGTCATGGAAAGGCAGATCCTCAGGTGGAGATTCAGATGGGTCCTAACATTAAGGATTGGCCGGAGATGATAGCAATGCCGGAACATCTGCTGCTGCAGGTTGCCAGTGTGATTCACGATCCTGTGACCACCACGGA
>CAYMSZ010000248.1:0-1727 GCA_964393285.1 uncultured Lachnospiraceae bacterium
GTCTCCAGACTGCATCCAATCAATTCTTTAATATTGTTAATCCGATAGATGACTGTGTTGCGGTGGGTATACATGGCCTCTGCCACAGCCTGGATGCTGCCACCGTATTGAAGGTAGTATTTCAGAGTCTCTACATAGTTGGAGTGATGCTTCCTGTCATGCTCCATGAGAGGCTCCAGGCATTCGACTGTGATTTCCCGAAGCAGCTCCTGATCGGATACGGAATAGAGCAGTCGATAGAGATTCATTTCGTCAAAGGCCAGTTTTTCCTCTCCCCGATGCAGTGCCATATTGACGGCGGCTTTGGCGCGCTTGTAGCTGGTGTGGAGGTTGGCAATATCGTTACATTTGGTACCGATGCCTACGGAGATTTTATGCTGAGGCATCCGTCTTTTTACACGGTGGATAAAACCATCTACAATGGCATCCAGATCCGTATCCCCCACATCATTGACGATCAGAACAAAGCAGGAATCATAATAAAAGAAATTGCCGTTGTGGGTAATGTCTTCCAGGTAGATTTCCAGACGGTAGCCCAGACGACGGCGAACAATGGTGTCCATTTCATCCAGCGATCCATCGGAAATAAGGACCACCTGAAAGCTGCCATCCAGGTCAAAATAGGCCAGAAGATCCTTATAATAGGCATCCCGGTTGCCTGGTTCCTCAATGGCATGGATGAGAGCTGTGGAGATCTGCTCGTCAGCGGACTGCTGAAAGAAGATGCGGATGCTGGTGTCCTTATTAAATTCAGTCAGATCGATTTCCCAGGGAATGGTCATGAGAGGCAGATCATTGTCATTGCAATAGCCTACCACAGAGTCAGGAATTTCATGGAGATAAAAGCCGGTGTTGATGACCAGACCGGCGGCATGATGGGAAACCAGATTTTTCACCAGCTCCAGAAGCTTATCCTCAGAAGGAAACCCGATTCCCCTGGTGACAGCCAGTTCTTTGCCGGCAAAGGTCTGGATCACTGTGGTGTCTTCTAGCATTAAAATCCAGTTGATGGAGTTGGAACAGCCCTGTTCCCCCGCCAGCAGCTTCATCTGGTAGCGGTCTCTGGATGTCACTAACATATCTTCAATGGTATATCCCATACGGAATCCCTCCAAAATTTGGATACCTTATTCCTGCTTTCATCACAGGAAAATGGTTTCTTATGTGCTCTATTGACAAGTATATCACTTTTTGTGCTGTGAGTACATATTTCTTCCTCTTTTTTTAGAATCTACACCCATAGATTTTACATCGAAAAGTGATATGATAATAGACGCTTCGGGGGAATGCTCTGAGGCTTATAGATAGATCATAAATCAGGAGATATTTCATTAGGAGGAAATTCACATGTTCAGCTTTACACAGAAGTTTTTTGATATCGAGTACCGTTCCAACGAATCCCAGATCGAAAGCGGAAACAGCTACATCAGCAAGTCTCAGCCTTCTGATCAGACAGTTGCTAACAGCAATTATATCCGTTACGTGCAGAAGTGTGGAGCACCCATTTCCGGCATGTGCGCAAACTACTATACCCGATAATACGGGTAAACGAAAATTCAGCAGTTTTTGTACTGCTTAACCAATAAATGGAAAGAGATCTGCCAGGATAAAGATTGACCTGGGGGGTCTTTTTTTGTATGTAAGGGTAAAAAGTCAAAAGGTTTTGTGCTGCACAAAAAGACCTCATCACATTGTTTTTAATGGGTAGAAATGGTATAATAATGATG
>CAYMSZ010000249.1:0-1687 GCA_964393285.1 uncultured Lachnospiraceae bacterium
AGCCGATTCCCATCGTAAAATGTGACAAGTGCGGCTATGTAGCAATTCCGGAAAGTGAGCTGCCTTTGGAGCTTCCTGAGGTAGAAAGCTATATGCCTACCGACACAGGCGAGTCTCCTCTGTCTGCTATGACAGACTGGGTAAATACCACCTGTCCTTGCTGTGGCGGCCCGGCCAAGAGAGAGACGGATACCATGCCTCAGTGGGCTGGTTCTTCCTGGTACTTCCTGCGTTATACCGATCCTGCCAACGACGAAGCATTGGCAAGCCCGGAAGCTTTGAAATACTGGCTGCCTGTTGACTGGTACAATGGAGGAATGGAGCATACGACTCTCCACCTGTTATATTCCCGTTTCTGGCATAAATTCCTGTATGATCAGGGTGCTGTGCCGACTCCCGAACCCTATCAGAAGCGTACCTCTCATGGTATGATTCTGGGTGAGAACGGGGAGAAAATGAGCAAATCCCGCGGCAATGTTATTAACCCGGATGATATCGTAAACGAGTTTGGCGCAGATACGCTGCGTACTTATGAGATGTTTATCGGTGCCTTTGATCTGGCTGCTTCCTGGTCTCAGGAGGGTGTAAAGGGCTGCCGTCGTTTCCTGGATCGTGTATGGAAGCTGGGAGATATGGTTACAGAGGAAGAAGGCTATTCTCAGGATATGGAGACAAAGATGCACCAGACCATTAAGAAGGTTTCCTCCGATTATGAGAATCTGAAATTTAATACAGCCATTGCAGCTATGATGGCGCTGGTAAATGACTTCTATAAGAAGGGAAGCGTAACCAGAGGCGAGTTCGCCACACTGATTACACTGCTGAATCCTGTTGCTCCTCATATTACAGAGGAACTGTGGCAGGAGTCAGGCTTCCAGGGCAGACTGTATCAGAGCAGCTGGCCGGAATACGATGAGGCAAAGACGGTAGAGAATACAGTAGAGGTGGCAGTACAGATGAACGGAAAGACCAGAGCTACTGTGACCATTGCCAAGGATGCCTCGAAAGAAGATGCCCTGGCAGCAGGCAAGGAAGCCCTGGGCAATAAGCTTACCGGCAACATCGTAAAGGAAATCTATGTACCTGGACGAATCATCAACATTGTAGTAAAGGGTTGATATCCGGCATCTTATCATGAATCAGAAATGCATCCTGTACGCTTATGGTAGAGGATGCATTTTTTGACTTTCCATGACGGAGCGAAGAACCTTCAGACGGCTTTTTCCTTCGTCAGACATCTGCTTTTCCAGCTCCGTCATAAACAACTGAGCTTCCTGATCGGTAAAGGAGATTCCCAGCTGGTTTGCCCTGGTGGTAACAGCGAGAAAGAAAGGAATCATGGTGTCTTTGTTCTGCTTTTCCAATTCTGTGAAAACCTGCTCCAGAAATGTCATCTTCTCTGGACTGACAGAAGAAAATGCGGGGTTTTCGTGTAATTGTTCAATGGCTGACATAGTGGTTACCTCCTGTTATCATTTATTGGATGTTGAACCAAAGTGATGCCTCGTATTGCTTCATTGCTGCGCAATTCACGCAATACTGCAAACATTCAGAATCCGCTAATTTACTGCGTAAATTGCTACTTCTTCATGTTTGGGCGGGTCCCAAGGTCAAAAGACTTTTTGTGCAAGCACAAAGCCTTTTGACCTTTTGACCCTGGCATCACAGTTTTTGAAACAGTGTGGAA
>CAYMSZ010000250.1:0-1637 GCA_964393285.1 uncultured Lachnospiraceae bacterium
ACAAAGATCGGTAAACTCGCCCTGACGGTAGAAGCTAATGACAGCATCCTCAGGCAGATCCTGAATCAGTTCTACCTTATAAGGCTCCTGCTTCTCTTCCATAAACGCAATGGCCTCTGCTCTGGGCAGCTCGAAGCGCTCCAGAGGCAGTGCCTCCTTGATGATCTTCTTCATCTCAGCCTCGATCTTTTCCAGATCCTCAGCTGTAATGGGTGTTTCAAAATCAATATCGTAATAGAATCCATCTGCAATGGAAGGTCCAATGGCCAGCTTGGCGCTGGGATACAGACGCTTTACCGCCTGTGCCATAACATGACTGGCAGTGTGACGCAGAGTTGCCAGACCAGCTTCATCCTTAGCTGTGCAGATATTCAAGGTGCAGTCTTCGCTTAATACGGTGCGCAGATCCTCTTTCTCCCCGTTCACCTCTCCTACACATGCCATTCTTGCCAATCCCTCGCTCAGATCCTTGGCGATCTCAATGATAGACATAGGCTGTGCATACTCTCTCACGCTTCCATCTTTCAATGTAACCTTCATAATATTCTCCTTCTTTTTCCCCCTTCAGCCAGGATCACCGTTTTCATATGATGTCAGTTTCCAGCCTTCCATCCCATAAAAAAATCCCCGGCTGCATCCATCGACACAGCCAGGGACGATCATTCTCATCGCGGTTCCACCCTGCTTGCAGGAAATAATATTCCATACCTCTTATATGACATATAACGGTGTCCACCGTGTCTGTTCACAGACCACTCCGAGCTGGTATCTGCTGAATCTCCGGCAAGGAACTCACACCACACATTCCTCTCTCTGAGCCATACCTTCAGTGACATGTTCTCTTCAACGCTTTTATAATCGTAAGTATACCCGTTTTTTCATAATTGTCAAGATACAGATTCTCTGTGTCTGCCGACCTTATACAGATTCTCTGCGTCTGCCGCCTACGGCACGATCTACGGTTCTGCTGACGATGCAGCCTACGGTACCGCAGATAACCGCCTCCAGGACACCCTGGACACCTACCAGCATGATAACAAGGGCAATGGGATTGGTAATGCCGTTGCTCACCACCAGGTTCTGAATATAGTCGCAGCGGTAGAACAAAAGAATCAGAAGTCCCATATAAAATACGGTATTCAGCACTGGAGCGCTGATGGCTCCTATGGCATAGGAAACCCACTTTCCATGAGTCAGTCTCCGCATCATCCTATAAATCAGGCCACAGAAAAAGCCTGCCAGAACGCGGCCTGCCACTGCCTGTATGAAATACCGAACCACGCTGACCTGAGTCAGCGCCATGCCAAATGCAGAACCTCCGCTTAATGCATTTCCAAAGCTGGTCAGTCCAAAGATCAATCCCAAAAAAGCTCCGGCGCCAGGCCCCAGCAAGATTGCTCCAACGGCTATGGGAATCGTCAAAAAAGAAGCATTTAGCAGTCCTACACGCAGGTATCCCAGGGGAGTATATGCCATCACCAAAGTAATAGCTGTCAGCAATGCCAGTTCTGTCATGTACTGCACATTTATTTTCTTGTTTTTCATGTTATCTCCTTCTCACATGTCCCCGTAGTATTTTGCAAGCATGGTTATTATAGGCTCTTCTTTCGGATTTGTCATCTGGTTTTTATGTGGAA
>CAYMSZ010000251.1:0-1629 GCA_964393285.1 uncultured Lachnospiraceae bacterium
TATCCAATTTTAACACTGGTGGCATAGACCGTCAAGAAAGGGAATCCTTCATTTTCGATGGCACTTCACAAATCCCCATCTTGATATTTGTGACCACGTTGACACCTTTTGAGAGTTGTTGTAAGATAAGGCTACAGATAAATTGCTAGTTAGCTGACAAAAGGACAGCTCAAACAATCTACGGCGGACTGGGGGTGATAACATCATGAAAGCATACCAGATTATTTTTTCTATTATAGTGACCTTGATTGCGTGGTTTGTTGGAACCATGGCTGGTGAATACCTTCTCGCGACAAGGGAAGTTGGGATTGTACTTGCAATTTGTGCAATGGGAAGTTGTGTAATTGCCTTTTGTAATACTAAACAGTGATCATCGAAAAATCGCCTTGTGCGAATAACAAGAAAAGTGGAGGTATGATGATGAAAAAAATTTCTACAACAGAAGCACCTGCCGCAATCGGCCCCTATTCTCAGGGCATGATTCTGGGGGATTTGGTATTCTCTTCCGGTCAGATTCCGGTGATTCCGTCTACCGGCGAGATTGCAGGAAGTACGATCACAGAGCAGGCGGAGCAGTCCTGCAAAAACGTGGCAGCAGTCCTGGCAGCAGGTGGATCTTCCATGGAGCAGGTTGTAAAGACCACCTGTTTTTTAGCTGATATGGGTGACTTCCCTGCATTCAACAGTGTATATGAGAAATATTTCGTTAGCCTCCCGGCTCGCTCCTGTGTAGCAGTAAAAGATCTGCCTAAGGGAGTCCTTTGTGAAATAGAGGCTATCGCATCCCTGAAATAAACAAAAAAAGACCTTCCTTCGTTAGGAAACAGGTACATGATATGCGTGGCGATACCTGAATCCGACGGAGGGAGGTCTTTTGTTATTTTTGTGCAGTGTCACACATATACTACGAAAGTGACGTCAAAAATGTTTGTGATTACAGCTCACAGTTGTTTACGGTACGAGGGAAGGGAATGACATCACGGATGTTACCCATTCCGGTCAGGTACATAACACATCTCTCAAAGCCCAGTCCGAAACCGGCATGTCTGGCGGAACCAAAGCGGCGCAGATCCAGGTAGAAACCGTAATCCTCTTCTTTCAATCCCAATTCCTTCATACGAGCTACCAGCTTGTCATAATCATCTTCACGCTGGCTGCCACCAATGATCTCTCCGATACCGGGAACCAGACAATCCATAGCGGCAACCGTCTTGCCGTCCTCATTTTGCTTCATGTAGAAGGCTTTGATCTCCTTGGGATAGTCTGTAACGAATACAGGACGCTGGAACAACTGCTCTGTCAGATAACGCTCATGCTCTGTCTGTAGGTCACAGCCCCAGGATACCTTATAGTCAAAGGCATCATTATGCTGCTCCAGAAGCTGGATGGCTTCTGTGTAGGTTACATGACCGAAATCAGAATTCAGTACATGGTTCAAACGCTGGATAAGACCCTTGTCCACAAAGTTATTGAAAAATTCCATTTCTTCCGGAGCGTTCTCCATTACATAACGGATGATATATTTTAACACGCTCTCTGCCAGAATCATATCATCCTGCAGATCGGCAAAGGCAATCTCCGGCTCGATCATCCAGAACTCTGCCGCATGACGGGTGGTGTTGGAATTCT
>CAYMSZ010000252.1:0-1625 GCA_964393285.1 uncultured Lachnospiraceae bacterium
ATCCGACGGACTGTTTCCATGTCCGGTACTAAGGGAGCCGTCATGTCCGGTATTCATGGCCTGGAGCATATCCAGGGCTTCTTCTCCCCGTACTTCTCCTACGATGATTCGGTCCGGATTCATTCTCAGGCTGCATCGGATCAACTGACGGATGGTTACCGTGTTGTCCTCACTGCCACCTCGGGTCTCCATTCTCACCAGATTAGGCTGATCCTGCAGCTGCAATTCTGCAGAATCTTCTATGGTAATGACTCGTTCTTCTCTGGGAATATATTGAGATAATGCATTGAGAAAGGTTGTTTTCCCGGAGCCGGTTCCTCCGGAAATAAAAATATTGTAACGGGCTCGCACCAGCTGCTCTAAAAACTCTGCTGCCTCCTTACTGATGCTGTTCCATTCCACCAGCTGCTCCATGGTAATAGGATGACTGGAAAATTTTCGAATGGTTAAAATGGGGCCGTTCAGTGCAATAGGAGGAAGTACCACATTCACACGGGAACCATCCGGTAATCTGGCATCTGCCATAGGAGATGCTTCATTGACGACCCGATTGACCTTGGCCACAATCTGCTGTATGACATCCTCCAGTTTTTCCTTGCTGTCAAAGGTTCTCTCCCAGGGATATACCTTTCCCTGCTTCTCCACAAAGATGCGATCCGGCCCATTTACCATAATCTCCGTGATTTCCTCTTCCTCTAACAGTTCCTGGAGGATATCCAACCGTCTGGAAGCATCAAAGAGGTGTCGACGCAAGGCCAACCTGGCGGATACCGGCAGATATTGTTCCTTTGCTGTCTCTTCCAGTACCTGATCAATCATCTGATACAGTGCGTCATCTGTCATCTCTGTTTCAAATCCGATCCTCTCCAGAATTCTACGCCGGCACAGGGTCTCTATTTCTTCACTCCACTGTTTTTCTCTCATTTTCCGGCCCTTCTTCCTCCAGAATTTTTCGCATGACAGGGATCAGCTGCTCCCATCGTTTCCACTGGTGGAAGGATTCTGTCATGACTTCTACCTGGGACAATGGAATTCTGGTTGTACGATTTAGCAATTCTCCTCGATTGCTGAGGGAAAGATATCGATCATATTCTTCATTTTTTGCCTGGGAAAATGCATCTGGCCTGATGGGGCGGTAGATTCGGTCACAACAAAGCATCACTTCCTCCGGATAAGGAATGTCCTGTCCTACATCCAGAATGATTTCATCAAACTGCCCGCATCCGGACAGTCTCCCAAGCAGATCCTTCCACTCTGTCAGTGTCGTCTCATAGATGTCCTCCGGCCAAAGCACCGGTGCCAGGTAAGACAGTCCTTCATAGGATTGGATCACCTGGGGTAACATCTCCATTTCATCCTGACCCTGCCGCATTTTTGCCAGCAGATCAGCCAGATCCAGCTGACTTTTACAATCCAATATGGTGGAAAAACCGGAATGTGCTTCCAGATTTACATAGAGAACCCTCCTGGTTTCCGATAAAAGGCAGCCCATGACGATTGCCAATGATGTCTTGAGACAGCCTCCCACAGGTGCATACACCCCACGGATTTTTGCCATGGTTGCTGTTTTTTCTCCCAGGTTCTTCCACCTGTTTCTGCGGGTATACTCTATGGTCTGCAAGATC
>CAYMSZ010000253.1:0-1623 GCA_964393285.1 uncultured Lachnospiraceae bacterium
GGGGGATTTATGAAAAAATATTATAAAAAGAATCTGAATCACATCGTAATTTTTGTGGTTGCCAACATTCTGGCAGCGATCTCCACCATCAGCCTGTCCTTCTTGCTGGGCGAATTTGCAGATACGGCTATGTCAGCGGATTTTCAGAGAGCCTGGAAGCTGGCAATCATAGCAGTAGTGTACCTGGTTGTGGAAACCTTTATGAATTTTGCGTTGCAGTACACCAGAAATGTTGTTACATATCGTGTCTCGAAAAATCTCCGCCAGGATCTGGTGGACAAGATAGAATCTCTGCCCTATGAGGAAAAACAGAAAAAGAATGACGGAGATTATCTTTCCCTTATTACCAATGATGTGGCGGCAGTAGAGGGAGGATACCTGGATTCCCTGGGAGCTATCTTTTTCCAGATATGCTGCTTTGTCATTTCTGTGGGCATTGCTTTTTCTATCCAGCCCATCATGACGGCTATCATGCTTTTCGTAAGTGCCCTGCCGACACTGTTTCCCAAACTGACGGAAAAAGAGCTTCGCCGCAGAAAAGAGGAAGAGCAGCAGGCAAAGGCAGACTACATGACTTCCGTTACCCAGCTGTTGGGAGGCTTTATGCTGCTTACAGTCTTTCGGCATTTCAAACAGTTTAATCGAAAAAATGACCAGGCCAATGAAGAGTTATGCGAGAAGAATCTGGCCTTTAACAAGATGCAGAACATTTTATATGCAGGGTCTTACGGCTGCGGCAATGTGGTATACATCGGCACCTGGATTCTGGGCTTACTCTTTGTGACAAAGGGCAAACTGTCGCTGCCGTCGCTGATTACCTTCTCTCAGTTAATGACATTTGTGGCCGGACCGATTCAGATTATCAGTGAACGGTATGCGGTGCTGATTGGCTCCAGAGCCATCCGGGATAAACTCCTGCAATTCATAGAAAGTCCTGTTCCGGAAAAGTACCATCATCAGGATACTTCGTTGAATGAAATTGCCGAAGTTGAACTAAAAGACATGAATTATGAGGTGGAGGATAAGAAGATTCTGGATCATGTCAGCCTGTCCCTGCAGAAAGGGGATAGGGTTGCTCTCATCGGAGAAAGCGGCTCCGGTAAAACTACCTTGATGAAGGTACTGGCGAATCTGTATCAGGGAGAAGGAACCTATGAGATCAACGGGCGGGAAGCCAGAGAATACTCAGAGGAATCCTTTGGAGATAAGGTGGTTTTGCTGGAACAGAAAAGCTTCATATTCAATGCATCTATTGGGGACAACATCACCTTATTTGAAGAGAACAAAGACCAGAAGACCATTCTGGATACCATCCGGATGTCCGGCCTGAAAAAGTGGTTTGACAAGAGAGGAGCCTCTTTGGAGACACCCATCGACAGTGAAGGAAGAGGCCTTTCAGGTGGAGAAGAACGCAGACTGGAGCTTGCCAGAATTCTGTATCATCAGGCAGAGTTTATCATGATGGATGAGCCTACCACAGGACTGGATGCAGAAACCAGGACAGCAGTAGAGCAGATCATCGGAGATCTGGACTGTAAGATACTGGTGGTGGCCATGCACAACTATTCCCCGGAATTTTTGCAGAAATTCAATAAGGTAATCCGGATGGAGGATGGGAAAATG
>CAYMSZ010000254.1:0-1605 GCA_964393285.1 uncultured Lachnospiraceae bacterium
GCTCTGGATGCCATGAAGGGCCGGACAGGAACGCTGATTCACGAATAACGGATTTAGGATTCGAGAATAACGGATTTGTTGAAAGGTCACAGAACTTCTTCCGGGCTCCTGTCAATGCAGTGAGTACCCTTTTGGAGAGGAAATTCTGTGACCTTCTTACATTTTTATGAGTTGCACGATAATGCTATGAGACCAGCAATTGCTCTAACCCTATCTCTTTCCTTCCTCCGGTATGGACAAACTGGACTGAGCTGTGGCTACTACTTTCCCATCGCTGCGCCGTCTGGCCTGTGCTGTCACATAGCCTACATGGCGACCTATATTTTCCACCTGTGCCCTGATTTCCAGCACATCTCCCTCCATAATAGGACGAACATAGTTCACTGACAGAGTCATAGTAGGATTATAAATGGTATCCGTATAATAATGGAGAACCGCCCACATGGTAGTATCCATGGCTGTGGCGATGGTGCCACCATGCATGGTGCCGCCGGGATTTAACTCCCAGGTCTGTACCGGATATCCCAGAATCAGCCACTTTTCCTTTTCTGAACAAGCTACCAGCTCCGTCGGCATCATCTTAAAAACATCTGTAGCTTCCCCTTGGTTCATCTCTTCCATCATATCCCGGAGACAGGCTTCCATCATCTGCTGCCGTTCCTGATCCGAGGCCTCCTTTGAAAGCTCTTTTTTTCTCTGATAAAATTGATCCATGTATGGCGTATAACTCATTTTTGCTTCTTTATTGCTCCTTTAAAAATTTAACTGCGATCTGCCGATATTCTGCCTGCTCTGCCTGCAAACATGACATAAGCTCATCCAGCTCTCCGGTCTCTGCTTTTTTCAGTGCTCCATGGTAGGCATCCTTTGCGGAAGCCCGGATGATAGGCGGCATAATCCCATACTTTAAACATTCACGAAATAAAATCAAGCGCTCTGCCTGACCACTATATGTTTGAAACAAATCCATGGCTTCCAATCTGGAAAGCAATTCTGCCATGGTTCTGAAATTTTTCTCTGCGGCAGCATACCAGCCATACAGCATGGTTTCTACTTTCTTTTTATTATCCCGATATATTTCCATCCCATGGGTATTTATGTTTTCCACTTTCAGACTACTGTGTATATCCCACAGCAATTCAAAGCTAAGGGGCACATCCAATGATTCCAGAATATATCTGAATACGACGAAATGCTGTCGGATCTTTTCCACTTCCTCTGCAGGGATTTTCGCATCTTCCTCCCGCACTACCAATCCGGTATCATATAAAAACATAACCTGTCCCATATCCAGATAGGTAATATTTCCATTGATTGCATTGTTATGATACGCCATTAGTTTCTGGGTGACACTATACAGATTTCCCTTTGATTTGGTATCACCTTTCTCATCTTGCAGCATTTCCCGCAAATGTTCAACCAGGAATTTCTCTTTGTTTCTGTCTCTCTCTTCCACGCCTTTTTCCTCGGTTTTCATGTATTTTTTTCATAGAATGGAACCGATTTTATTGTACCAAATTCTCGCAGAAAATCCTAGGGGTATTTTAAGGTAAAAAAAGCCGGGGTGACTTAACCACCTCGGCTCTCTTATTATAAGTTTGAGTA
>CAYMSZ010000255.1:0-1567 GCA_964393285.1 uncultured Lachnospiraceae bacterium
TTTTCCATAAACTGAAAACCAAACATCCGTCCCAGACCGATGGCCATGTCACTGTAGCCGGAGAAATCAAAATAAATCTGAAGCATAAAGGCTACGGCATAGAGCCAATAAAACAATACAGACTCCTGGGTTCTTGCCTGAAAGGAGCTGCACAGTTCCCCCAGCACATTGGCCAACAGCACCTTTTTTCCTAATCCCAGGATAAAACGGCGGATGCCCCAGGCCACTCCCTCCACTGTGTGATGCCTCTCCTTTAGCTGCTTTGCTATATCCGCATAACGGACAATCGGACCTGCGATAAGCTGAGGGAACATGGCTACATAGGCGCCAAAATCCACGGGATTTTTCTGTGCCGGTACGGTGCCCCGGTATACATCTACGGTGTAGCTAAGTAGTTGAAAGGTATAGAAGCTGATTCCTATGGGCAATACGATTCCGGGGAGAGGAAACGATGTCTTTGCCACGGCATTGAGAATAGCCAGGAAAAAGTCAGTATACTTGAAATAAACCAGAAGACCTACATAGCTTAGCACTGCCGCCATCAGCCATATTTTACCGCTTTTATGATCTCGCCATTTCTCGATCCATAATCCCCAGACCCAGCCGGCAAAAACAGAAGCGGCGAACATCAGCACCAGCCTCTGTTCGCCCCATCCGTAGAAAATCATGCTGGCTAACAGCAGGACACCATTCTTCCCCCTGTCCGGGGTCAGAAAATATACCAGCAGCGTCAGCGGCAAAAAGTAATATAAAAATGTAATACTGGAAAACAGCACGATTCGCTCCTCTTATTCTCAATCTTCAAACTGGGCGGGACACATGACAAAGAATACGGTGTTGTCTACTGCCTGGCATTTCATCTCGTCAGCTACCACACAGATATTCCATGCCAGATCTGCCTTTTCCTGCAGATTCTGTACAAAGCCGTCTACATCCGCTCCCTCTTCCAGCTGGAAGATGTATCCTACAAAGGGAATGGAACCGATCATAGGTAAAAAGGTAGCACCCTGTTCAAAGCCCTGGATCTCCTCTGTGAAGCCTGCCAGATAGCCGGGTTCTACTGCTGTGGCAGCTCCCATAAAGGGAATCCACTCCTGGCTGATCAGCTCATTGGCAATCTCCTCCGGGTCTGTGGTCTGCCCCTCCTCCATGATCTGAGCAAAAACCTGATACAAATTCTCCGCTACGCTGCCCTCCATAGGAAGGGTGGCCTGAGACTCCTGCTCCTCTGTTGTCTCGGTCTCTGCCGTTTCGGTTTCTACCGTTACAGTTTCCTCCACTGCCTGAGTGGTCTGGGAAAGGGTCTCGTCTGTGTCTCCTTTTTTGCTGCTGCAGGCTGCCATAGATACCACCATGGATACTGCCAATGCCATAGATATGAATTTTCTCATGAATGAATCCTCTCTTTTTTTATTTCCAACCTGAGAATGGTTTCTCCGGTCAGATAGAATGCCAGGGTTCCTGATGAATCAATTTTTCCCCAACTCCGAACGATTATACATGATGTCCTGTCATGAGGCAACGGTAATTTTTCCCTCTATGCTACCTGGAAATTTTTTGATATACT
>CAYMSZ010000256.1:0-1540 GCA_964393285.1 uncultured Lachnospiraceae bacterium
GCAGATGCTTGTATAGTTTTCCCTGCTTTCAGGCACACTATGGAATAAGAAAATTCATCGGCAGGAGAATCCTATGTCAAATCAGACGCAGAATCCCGAAAAAACGGAAAATAAGAAGCAAAAGGCAAAAACCGGTATCACCTCAGAGCTTCAGGAAAATGAAAAGAAAAAGAAAAAAAGCAGTATCACCGCTGACATTCAGACAAATCGAAAGCAGTTTCAGGAGATTTTTAAGCCGGATGCAAATTATGATATCATCGAGAGAAATCTCGTCATCGGTGGAAGGGCTGCTACCATATATATGTTGGACGGGTTTACCGATGCGGGCGCCATGCAGCGGGTGATTCAGTTTTTATGCGGAATCAAAGCAGAGGAGATGCCATCAGACAGCACAGCTTTTTTGGAACAGATGATGCCCTACGGAGAAGTGGGCGTCCTGACAGACATGGAAGACATTACCACGGCGTTTCTTTCCGGTATTTCCTGCTTGTATATAGACGGATATGGGGAATGCGTGATTTTGGATTGCCGGGAATATCCTAGTCGCAGTGTCCAGGAGCCGGAGAAGGACAAGGTCATGCGAGGATCCAGAGATGGATTTGTGGAGACCATGATCTTTAACACAGCCTTGATTCGCCGCCGAATCCGAGATCCCAGACTTCGGGTAGAAATCCTCCATGTGGGGCGACGATCCCGGACGGATGTTTCCCTGATTTATATGGATGGGGAAGCAGATGAAAAGATTCTTGTCCATGTGAGGGAACGGTTAAATACCATAGAGGTAGATTCTCTTACCATGAACCAGGAAAGCCTGGCAGAGTGTCTGTACAAAGGAAAATGGCTGAATCCGTTGCCAAAGTTCAAGTTTTCCGAACGGCCGGATACTACAGCAGCCTGTCTCCTCCAGGGCAGCATTGCCATTCTGGTAGATAATTCTCCTGCAGCCATGATTCTGCCTTCCTCTATCTTTGATGTCATCGAGGAAGCAGATGACTATTATTTCCCTCCTGTGACAGGAACTTATCTGCGGTTGTCTCGCTTCCTAACTTCCCTGGTCGCCCTCTTTTTGACTCCGGTATACCTGTTAATGATGCAGAATCCCCAGATGGTACCGGAATGGCTTCGTTTTGCCCTGGTAGCCGACGAAATTCATGTGGCACCGGTGATTCAGCTGTTGATTCTGGAATTTGCCATTGACGGGCTGCGTCTGGCTTCCATCAATACGCCTACCATGTTGTCTACACCCCTCAGTGTCATCGCAGCAATCGTGTTAGGAGATTACGCAGTACAATCCGGGTGGTTTAATTCCGAGGTAATGCTGTATATGGCCTTTGTTGCTTTGGCCAATTACTCCCAGGCAAGCTTTGAATTGGGATATGCTTTAAAATTTATGCGTATTCTGCTTCTGATATTAACGGCGTTACTGGATGTATGGGGGTTTGTAGCAGGCACTATTGTAATTGTAGTGGGGATTGTCACCAATAGGACAGTAGGCGGAGGCAGTTATCTCTACCCCCTGATTCCCTTTGACGGATCGGAA